>CAIJEA010000483.1 GCA_903819605.1 uncultured cyanobacterium
TACCACCTAATTGCTTTTTCAGTAAGCCCTAAGTAATCTCAAATGATTTATTGCTCAGTTGGCGAACTTCTTAAATCACTCCTGCTCCTGATGACCGAATTATAACTCGATCTTCATATCCATCAGATTTATTACCTACTGTAACTCCACCGTGAATCATGCCCTGAATTTCTGAGCTAAAGAAACTATAGGGGAATTGTGCTTGTGGACGACTGGCGGCTTCTAATCGGTTTGCTAATGATTGCGGAATCTCAAAATCTAATGATTTAAGATTATCTTGTAATTGTGAAAGTTTTGTTGCTCCAATCACTACCGAACCAATCCCTGGACGATTGACTGTCCAATTTAAAGCTACCTGTGCCATGCTGCGATCGAGTTCCTTGGCTACTTTTTCCAGCTCCGAAACGATTTTCCAGTTGCGATCGCTAAACTTTTGAAATGCAGGATTAACAATTCCTTTGGTGGTTTCTAACCTGCCTTCACCAGTAAAACCGCTTTCGCTTGGCTTGTACTTGCCACTTAATAAACCACTGGCAAGAGGACTCCACACCATGATACCCATACCTAATTCTGTACCCATAGGGACAAACTCGCGCTCAATATTTCTTTCCACCAAGGAATATTCCAATTGCAGCGTGCAGAGAGGTTCATACCCACGCCATTCTGCTAATGTCTGGGCGCGAGCAGCATACCAAGCTGGGGTATCACTCAAACCAATATAACGCACCTTTCCCGATCGCACGAGGTCATCCATAGTTCGCATCACCTCTTCAACAGGTGTGATTTTGTCCCAAGTATGGAGAATGTAAAGATCGATGTAATCTGTACCTAGACGCTTTAACGAACCTTCCACAGCCCGTAAAATATTTTTGCGCCCATTACCTCCAGTGTTAGGATTTCCAGCTTCAGCATTGTAAGTAAACTTGGTGGCAATGACCATGCGATCGCGGAGATTTCTCTCCGCAGTAAATTTTCCTAACCAACTTTCACTAATTCCATTTGTGTAAAGATCGGCAGTATCGACAAAATTTCCACCCGCCTCGGTGTAGGTATTAAATAGCTGGCGAGCTGTATCTTCATCGGCTCCCCAGCCCCAATCCGTCCCAAAGGTCATTGCGCCAAGAGCCAGGCGGCTGACCCGTAAACCTGATTTTCCAAGTGTGTAGTAAGTATTAAGAGCCATGATTTATTCCTATTTGATAGCAGGTATTTGCACTGAAGCTAACCTTTTTGATGCCACTACTTTATAGAAAGTTAAAATGAAAGTCACGCCCAATTCTTGCGATTTTTTGTTGTAATCTTGCTATGCTGAATCACGGTATTGCTTAGGGGTAGTACCTACAAGCTTACGAAACTGAGCCGTAAAGTGGCTTTGGTTTGTAATTCCAACTCGATAAGCAATCTCGGCGATCGCTAACTGGGTAACAGAAAGTAAAACTTTGGCGCGTTCGATCCGCCGTTGGATAACATAGCGATGTGGTGATTCTCCAATGGTAGCTTTGAAAGCTCGTGCAAAGTGAAATTCGCTCATCAAGGCGATCGTTGCTAAGTTAGTAATACTTAGATCTTCTGATAGATGTTCTTCAATATATTCTTTCACTCTATGCAGTTGGGATAGACTCAGACGGGTTTCCTTTAAATCTATGTTCCGATCGATTTCCCTGTGATGACGCAGTAGATGAATTGCAAGTAAATTACGTAGGGATTCCACAAAAAGATTACCTGCAAGTCCTTCATTCAAAATCTCCTCTCTTAATAATTGAGCGATATGGAGGATTGTGGAATCAACAAAGAAGGCTTGATGCTGGATTTGCGTACTTTTAGACAACCCACTTTCTAGAGCTAACCGACTAAAAAACTGCGGATCGAAAGTGATATGAATCCACTCACTAGGTTTGTCTCGGTGATGCCATACTAACTGCCTCGAAGCATAGATAAATACCATACCTGCTGCTAAAGGGGTTGTTTGCGGGTTCTCTCCATCTATTGACCAAATCACTTTATCGTGGGGTGCAAAAGCGATCGCAATCCCTTCTTGAGGCATAGCTGCATCAAATTCTCCTGTCTCAAACATCTGTCCGTAATCAACAGTGATGCCCTCCCAACTTCTCTGTAAAAAGTTCATTTCATCAGGTCTTAGCTGCTAAGTTTGCCATCTTTAATATACACAATGAGATCTATCCCTGCTCCCGTAAAATCAGTAATTTTTTTGTCCAACCTATTGAGAGATCTGGTTTCACGGGAGCGATCTCCTCAATTATGCATGTGCTAAAGGGTTTACGGTATTGCTATCCCCAACCTGATTTCACGAACTATTCGACAGAAAAATTACCTTTAACCTTGATTTTACCCAGTCAGTAAAGTGATTACTATGTTCGCTTATGCCCAAAAGACCAAGATCTTGTAATTGCAGGCGGATATCTTGATAGATTTTCTTTTCCTTGGTTAGTTCCTGAGTGAAAGTTTCCGCTAAATCTGGATGCAACTTTAGCAAGCGATCGAAACTATGCTTATTGATCACAAAGACACTAGTATCTTCTAGTGCGATCGCTGTACTCGTATAGGGCAAATTCAGCATAATTGCCACCTCGCCAAGGATGTCTCCTGATTTGTAAATTTTGACATGCTGATCGAGTCTGGTTACCACAGTCTCAATCGATCCAGATAGCACTAAATAGAAGTGAGTACCTGTATCTTTCTCTTTAAATACTACCTCTGACTCTGTAAAAAACTTACGATAGCCAGTCTCAATGAGTTCGCGGAGATGGATATCCGAACAAACATTGAAATGAGGTAATTGTCGGAGCGAATCTCGAATTGAAATAGATTGACGCAAACTTTTAGCAAGAGATTGCTGTGGATTTAAATTAATGGAATTATTTGAAGTCTGCCCATTGCTGGAGAGTTGAGAGTCTTGCAATTGCGGTAATATCTGCTTGAGTTCGTCAATATTTCTTAGCCATAGATCTCGCTGTGGGAAGGGTATTTTGATTCCCACTTGACGTAGATTGTGTTCGACAATGAAATTTAGAGAACTTCTCACTAATACTCCCTCGTCAATTTGGGCGATCCATACCCACAATTCAAACTCTAAGGCACTTTCACCAAAACCTTTGAATATTACCCTTGGTGGTGGCTCATGGAGCACCGTTGATTCCATGTAAGCCGAATTTAATAAAGTTTCGGTGACTAGAATCGGATCGCTATTGTAGGCAACCTTTACAGGTAAATTTAGCTTGCCCGTGAGACTTTTGTAGCTCCAATTGAGAACGCGATTGCTCGTTAAGTTGCTATTAGGAACTACGACATCGCCACCATCAAAAGTGCGAATGACTGTAGAACGCATCGCAATTTCCTTAATATGTCCTGAGAGATTATCAAATTCAACATAGTCTCCCACTTGTAACTTACCCTCGATCAGCAATGTCAAGCCGCTAATCAAGTTTTTCGTGATTTCCTGAAACCCAAACCCAACCCCGATCCCCAAGCCACCCAAAGTCACAACTAAAGGCGCAATATTCAAACCATTTACTTGCAAGACGAGCACAAAGCCTAATGCCCCAATCCCATAGGTCGCAAGCGTAGCGATCGCCTCTCTTTGACCTTGACTTGCACCTAATCTTGGCAACAAGCGATTTTTGAGTAAGCGTTTGCAAATTATTGAGAGCATCATTACCGTCAGGAATGACAGCACCAGCTTAAACAACCAAAGTATAGATATTGATTCATCACCAATCTTAAAGATCGGCGCTTGAAGAAATTGACCTGTAAGCGTGAAAAATTGCTGGAGATGGGAATTCATTTTGTTGTTATCAGTACTCAATTAGCAAAGCATAGTTAGTTGTGCCATCCGCGTAGTGGGCGGCACAACTAACTATGCTTATGCTGTACTACTTAATTCAAATATATGGTATCCCCATGCTTGCAGGTCTAGGTAGAATCCAGAACTAAGGAGCGATTCTCCAGAGCGCTTATACGTTGCTGGTCCCATTAAGTCTCTAAGCTGGTAGGTTTGATCGCTCAAATCTGCCCAAGGCAATTCAACATAACACTGGCTTTGATGGGGTGCATAGTTAACTACAGCGATCGCTCTATTCTCCTCTCGATCATGCCAAGCAAAGGCTATGAAACTATCCCAAGTCCAGTTGTCATCCCAAGCAGGTTTGCATTGCAACAATTGCCAATTGCCATGACGAAATAGGCTTTGGTTCAGGACTTTAAGCAGATTTAGATAAAACTCCTGCAAACTGCGATCGCTTGCCTGTTCTGGAAAGCGGCAGAGATGAACGGAAATCTTTGTCTTCCAACCCTGTAATTGACCTTGATGGAAAAA
>CAIJEA010000484.1 GCA_903819605.1 uncultured cyanobacterium
AGGATTAAAATAGAAATAAGACCGACCTTTTAATTAATGCAAAATTCTATGTAAATCAAAATATTTAAAGTATTAATATATTTATCTATCATTGTTGAAATCATAGATAAACTCATTCGGATATCTATTAGTCTATTTTTGAAATATATTTATAGCTAATATTTTAATTCATGTGATAAGTACGTAGATGATATATCACTTAACTAGTCTTTACCCCGATCTCTACAACTATGTTATCTATATATATTTTCTTATCATAAGAAAATATAATCTCACAAATTAGACAAGAAAAATTATATTGACTCTAATTTACATGATTTATGGATACACTTTATTGAGGTAGTTGTTTTAAATTTTTAATACTTTTTTATCTCCTATTTTAGTTGTCTTGTTCTTATGATTTTTTATAAATCAGAGGCTCCCATCACTTATCACTATATTTAACTGAAACGCTATTAAATTCATTTAAGATGATAATTTTCAGTAAATAGTCTTAAAAGTTAGAATAACTAAGAAACTCTTATGGAATATTAGATAAAATCTAAAGAAATTAAAGTAAAATTTAGCAGTGGGATGTTTTGCTATAAATTTCATAAAATTTAACAGCCTAGAGTATGTCTGCCAAAATTAGAGAAGTTCCTATCGACCAAGCGATTATACGCAATCCACTAACAATTGCCGCACATGAAACAGTTGCAGCAGCGATCGCCTTAATGAGTGCAGGCAACCAAACTTGCAAATTACTTTGCGCGATTGACTCAGGCCTTCTAGTCGAAGTTATGGGCTTACTTATCCATGAAAGTTTACGACAATTACTCCTCCCCGTTGATATGTTGCGGTTGCTGAAGGTTAGTGAGGTCATGACTACTAATGTGATCCATGCACAGCCGACAGATTCAGTTACTAAGATCGCAAATTTAATGTCCGAGCATAATGTCAGTTCAGTTGTCATTGTTGAACTTCAGGATCGAGATCTTTTACCTTTGGGCATCATCACCAAGGGCGATATAGTTCAGTATTTAGCATCGACACTGGATCTATCCGCAACGGAAGCTCAAATGGTAATGAGTTGTCCAATTACTTCAGTAGGGTTAGATGAAAATCTCTGGACAATACGAGAATTAATGGAAGATCAGATGATTAATCACATTGCCATCACTAATATTGATGGAAAAATGGAAGGAATTATTACTCTGGGCGCGATCCTAAAATCTCTACAACCAGCAGAGGTTAATAAATTAATCTCAATACTAGACGATAAAATGTCAAGGCTAGAGAAAGAGAATCTAGAGCTAACCCAAAGCCGTAATCAGTTACTTGAGAGTCAAGGGAGAGAAAAAACATCGACATCATTGGCAATAAATAATAGCAATGATTATTTTCGGCAATTTGTGGAGAATCATTTAGGAGTAATCTTTATTCGGGAAGCAAGCTCTGGGAAGTTACTGTTTGTAAGTCCTACCTACGAAGAAATCTGGGGGCAATCCAGCAATGATTTATATCAAAATCCCGATTCTTGGATTCAATCCATCCATCCAGAAGATATTTCTATTGTCGCTAAAATACTTTCCACAGATATCAGCGATAGTTTCAATGAAGAGTTTCGGATTATTCGTGATGACTATAATATCAAATGGGTATGGGGTAGACGATTTCCAATTAAAAATGTAGATGGAGAAACATATCAAATTGCAACGATTATAGAAGATATAACCGATCGCAAACAGACTCAAATAGCACTAATAAATTCGGAATTAGAACTTCGTAATCTCTTTGCAAGTATGAAAGATTATATTTTCATACTCAATCAAGAAGGCATATATCTCAAATCATTCCCAAATCATCCTGAAACTATATCTAAGGTTGGTCATAGTTTGCATGAAAATTTCCCCCAACCCACTGCTGATTATTTTTTAGCTGTAGTTCGGGATGTTTTAGCATCTCAACAAAGTAAACAGATTGAATATTGTATAACCATCCAAGAACAAGAACTCTGGTTCTTTACAATCGTTTCGCCTATCAACAATGAGACCGTATTGTGGGTAGCCCGTGAAATCAGCGATCGCAAGAAAGCCGAAATAGCTCTTAGAAAAAGTGAGAGCAAACAAAAAGCCTTGATCAATGCATTACCTGAACTCATTATACGGATGTCTGGTGATGGCAATTACTTGGACTTTGTGCCAACAGACACTTTTGAGGTGATTGGAAGTGAAGATGTGATTGGAACTAGCATCTACGACAGCAAGCTGCCTAAATCAGTGATCGAAAGTCGCATGAAATATATTCGTGAGGCGCTACAAACTGGAGATATCCAGATCTACGATCAAGAAATTATTGTCAATGGCAAGGTAAATATAGAGGAAGTTCGTATTTCTGTCTGTGGTGAAAACGAAGTTTTAATAATTGTGCGGGATATTAGCGATCGCAAACGGGTGGAAACAGCTTTAAAGCAGAGCGAACAGCGATTAAAAGCCAGTAAATCTCTATTAAGTGGAGTTTTTGAGCGATCGGTAGTAGGAATGGCTATTACAGATATTGAGGGCAAATTTATTAAGACTAATCCCTTCTATCAAGAAATGGTGGGCTATTCAGAAATCGAATTGAAATCGATGCGATTTACTGACAATATGTTGCCAGAAGATATCGAAGAAAATATGAGATTGCGGAAACTCGTCCTCACTGGTGAAAGCGAAAGCTATCAAATGGAAAAGAGACTCTTACACCGAGATGGACGAGTCGTCTGGGTAAGGACAACCAGTTCTAAAATTTTTGACGAAATCAACAAGGCTCCGCTATTTATAGGGGTAATCGAAGATATTAGCGAGCGCAAACAAGCAGAAATCGAGCGACAAGAGGCGATCGATGCACTCTATCATCTTAATCAGCAATTAGAGTCAAGGGTCGAGCAACGTACTCGCGAACTCAAGTTTGCCAACCAGCAATTAATTGTAGAGATGGCAGATCGTAAAAAAGCCGAAGAGATTGTAGTCAAGACCAATGAGACTTTAGTCAAAACTAATACTGAACTTGCTCGGGCCACAAGACTTAAGGACGAATTTCTTGCAAATATGAGCCATGAACTTCGTACGCCACTAAATGCTATTTTGGGCATGTCTGAAGGATTAATGACTGGGGTATTCGGCGATCTAAATGAACGACAAAGGCGATCGCTATCCCTAATTGAAACCAGCGGAAAGCATTTGTTAGAACTGATTAATGACATTTTAGATGTTGCCAGAATTGGCGCAGGTAAACTAAAACTAGAACTCAACTCCGTATCAGCCGAGCATTTATGCAAATCCAGCCTAAATTTTGTTAGGCAAATGGCAACTCAGAAAAACATCCAATTAAAGCTAGCCATCCAATCCAACGTAGGAGAGATTACCGTTGATGAGCGGCGATTGAAGCAAGCTCTGATCAACCTACTGAGCAATGCTGTCAAGTTCACCCCATCAGGTGGCAAAGTTACCCTAGAAGCCAAAATTCTTAAGGCAGAAGGATCAAATCTAACGGCATCTGCAACAATTCCTTACATGCTCACCTTCTCGATTATTGATACAGGCATCGGTATAGCCCCCGAAGATCTTAGTAATTTATTTCAAACTTTTTTCCAGATTGACAGTAGTTTGAGCCGACAATATGAGGGCACTGGGTTGGGTTTAACCCTAGTCAAGCAAATAGTCGAATTGCATGGTGGCAGCGTGAGCGTTACGAGTAAAGTTGGTGAGGGCAGTTGTTTTTCAATATTTGTACCCCATACAATTAAGTCTAATGTTAAAAATTATGATTATTTACATTCTGCTTCGGCTAAAGGTAATAATGCTGCAATCGTATCAGATAATAGTTTAGAGCATCATCAAGCACTTAATTTCCTAGTTAATCCCGTGATTTTACTAGCAGAAGATAACCCATCAAACATGGAGACCTTCTCTGATTACTTAAGTAATCGGGGTTATCGTCTAGTTTTTGCTGCTAATGGTCAAGAAGCTGTCGATTTAGCGATCGCCCAAGTTCCTGATCTGATCCTCATGGATATTCAGATGCCAATATTAGATGGCTTCAGTGCGATTCAACAAATTCGTGCAAATCCAGCTTTGAGCCATATTCCAATTGTCGCCCTCACAGCATTAGCAATGGCAAGCGATCGCGAAAGATGTTTACAAGCTGGTGCAAATGAATATTTATCAAAACCTGTTAAACTTTCGCAACTAGTTGAAATCATTAAGCTACAACTCCAAAAGACTATGCTCCACTGATTAATCCTGCCTGTATAAATCCTCGAAATAATCAAATAATAATTTAGGAATTCTTACATTTATTGTGGTTTCCTTACTAAAGTCAAAATATGAAAAACAACCCTTCAATCCTAATCGTTGATGATGAGCCTAACAATTTTGATGTAATTGAGGCGCTGTTAGACAATGAGAATTATGACCTAAATTACGCATCGAGTGGGCAAAAAGCCTTGCAAAGGCTAGAAATATTACATCCAGATGTCATCCTACTAGATGTAATGATGCCTGAATTAAGCGGAATAGATGTTTGTAAAATGATTAAGGGAAATATCCATTGGAAAGCAATCCCAATCATTATGATTACAGCCTTAACATCTAAAGAAGATATGGCTCTATGTCTAGATGCAGGGGCAAGTGATTTTTTAAGTAAGCCTGTAAATGGAATAGAGTTACGGGCAAGAATAAAATCGATGATTCGCATCAAGCAACAATATGACGCTCTTGAAACTTTGTTGCAAATGCGAGAAGACATGGTACATATGATTGTCCATGACTTACGCACACCTCTTACAACCATTTTGCTTTCAGCCGATCTTTTAAACGATCCAGCTTTGCCTGAGTCCCGCAAACCAGAAAAAATTGAACGGATAACTCGTGGTGGTCACCGTCTACAATCTTTAATCGATGGCTTGCTATTAATGGCAAAGCTAGAAGCTGGGAAAATGGTTCTCAAATACAAAAATACCGATCTCAATCAACTTTGTTTATCTTTAGTCGAAGATTTTGAAATAATTGCTGCCCAAAAGAAGATAGAACTAGTTAGTTGTTTACCAGAAGATCAGAAAGTAAATAGTATAAGTATTGATGCCCCAATATTTCGACGGATCCTCGATAATCTACTATCTAATGCTATCAAATTTTCCCCTGCAAATAGTCAAGTTACTGTCAGTATTGAATATCCAGAAACTGGCGGTGCTAATGTGCATGTGACAGATATGGGAAGTGGGATTAGCGAGGAAACAAAGTCTGTGATTTTTGAGAAGTATGAAATTGG
>CAIJEA010000485.1 GCA_903819605.1 uncultured cyanobacterium
AAGCGCCGCAACTATCTTCTGGGTTTTGCATTTGTCCTAACATAACTGGCTACTAATATACTAATTTGGAAAATCATCTCGTTAGCTAGACTTAGTTTTAATTTCTGTCAATGGTATCTTTAACCAGCTTTTTGATCCTCTTCAGAAATTTACGCTGGGCGATCGCGATCGGAATTAATGCTTTGACAATTGGTGAACTGACTTGCAAACTTGCCTCATACCAAGCATTACGATGCACTGTAAATCCATCACCTAGAGCGATCGCATATTTTAAAACATCAGTTAATTTAAAAGGCATCGCCCAGTAGAAATGATAAAGCTCATTGGGATCGTCAAAAAATGGACAATCCGTGAAAGCTTCTGCTTCTTGTATAGTTGGCGAATTGTTAAATGTAATAAAAAGCTCATCTATAGCTTCACGCAATAACTTAGGAGCAATAGAGAGAGGGAAATCAGCAGGAGATCTCTCAACAACAAGACGTACAAAAGTGATTACAGTCGTTTGAAATTCTGCTAATCCCCAACTTAGAGCAGGTTGATTGATTTTATGTTTAAGAATTGGCATAACCGCATTATCCGCCTGCAAAGCATAGTCAAGGGTTGTGCCTTCACAGCCTGCACAAAAGACTTCCATAGCTGAAACGTAGCGATAGTCAATATCATTACGCAATCCAGTAGAGTCGTTTAGATTAAAGAAAAAGGCGATCGCTTCTCCTCTAAGTTTCAGTCCACCCGTCGGCTTGTCTAAAGCAAAATAGAAACCAACAGGCATCCGCGTACCAAATAATTCAAAGGCATTTTCCAGAGAAACCTGTAAACTCCCACGCCAACCAATATCGACTAAACCAAATGCCTTTCCATCAAGCATTTTTTCCTGTTGCAAATAAGCTTTTAAAACCTCACGCTTTTGTTTAGCAACTTGTAAAACTAATTCTTGGAGAGAGGTATTAATTTCTAATTTTGAACGTAGCGATATTCTCTCTTTTGCTGATAGATTCTGTTGCCAGCGATCGATTGGATAGCCTAATGGTTCAAAAATTGGTTGAGCGTCTTGGCGATCGAGGCACATCCTTGCCAACAAACTATCGATTGTAAAAATATCCGTATCGTCAAACATCCATTCCCAAAAAGCCTTGTTAATCTTGGTTAGTCCCGGCATTCTCAAGGCTTGACGACTTACATAGAGATAACGAAGTTCAACTTCTGGATAAATCTTAGGTGCAAGTTCTCTAGCAATTTGTAGCAAGATCTCGCCATCCCTCGCTAAAAAATAAATCCTCGCTAGTTGCCGCGCTCTTGCCTGTTGTAAAATCCAGATTGTGTAAGCAGTCAAAATCGGCGCAGCGACTGACGCGGCAATATCTCGAATTGCAATTTCTTTTGGCGATTTTATATCTCTAGTTAGTCGGGTATAACGAGACATCCCTGCCCATAAACAAGTAATTCCATTAGTAGCATTAGCGTATTTTTGAAGTACTAATTCGTAACGATTAGGATTAGCATCATCAAAATAAATGGAGCGAAGACCTAATGACTTAGGTTTAATAAAATCAGAATGCCAACTATTACCTGTGTGAACTAGTTCTTGGGGACTTAAACTGAAGTCTTCAATTGCTTTTAAGAACAAATCTCCCTGCCCCTTAGATTTTCGGTGTTGGGAGGATAAATATAAGCGATCGCCTTCTTGCCAAAAGCCATGTTGTTTAAGGCTGTCTTCGAGAAAGTCAGCAGGCAAATACATATCCGATAGAAATAAAATATGCGGATGCGATCGCCTTGCTTGTTCGATCAGTTGATAAGCTTTTGGGACAGGAATCAGATATTCTGACTCCACTGTTTTCTCTAGTTCTTTGAGCTTATCTATTGTTTCTGGATCGATTTCTAAAGTATTACCAATTTCGCGATAGATTTCATCAAGATTAACTTCCCCACCTTCATAGAATAATCGCGAGCGATTTTCAGCATCAATCCGCATTTTCTTGAAAGTCTCCGCAGAAAAATCGATCCATTCAAACTGCAACGCGCGATCGCCACAGATTTTAAAAATTTCTGTAGGCTCAATCACTAATCTTGTGAGAAGAGTGTCAAAGATATCAAAGCTAAATATTTGTGGCATATGAAGAAATTATGCGGATATAGTTTGAAGGAATTGAGCGCTGTAATAGGGGACGCAATTTATGGTTTAAAGAAAGTTGATAGCCAAAATTTATGTCTGATATCACTGACATAATGTCGCATGGCAATTTGCTTAGTGGCAAATTTGTCTGGATACATAAATTGATCGTCAACATTCATAATATATTTTTCAAGAGAAAGCGCAACGCCGAGATTACGTTTTAGCGTCAAATTCACAATAGTTTGTTCCGAAAAGTAGTTTGGAGGTTCTTGAAGACTGGTCAATCTTTGTACAGAATCACTCCAATCTAAGCCTTTCTTGAATAGGATAAATCCAGCATTGATAGGATTCTGCATTTCAATATCCTCATAGATAAGACGCTTATCGAGGGAGCTTTTACAATCAGGCAAATAATATGTATAAGAGTCTTCTGAAACTGCTAAATCAGCTAAATCCGAAGCTCCTTGGAAGAATAGAATATCGGAATCTGTATATAATGTTGCACCATCAATAGGAATTGACATGAGCGCCGCTAGTTTCTTTCCCATTGCTTGCTGAGATGCATACTCGTAAACTGATTGAGGTAAATCATCTCTTTGAAACTTTGTTAAAAGCTGAACATCTACACATGGATGAATTCTCTTTAGCAGTTCAATACTCTC
>CAIJEA010000486.1 GCA_903819605.1 uncultured cyanobacterium
CCGAGATTTGCCATCACGGTGGTGACGATCGCACTGTCTGGTAATTGATTATTTTCTAGTAACTCCTGACCCCATAGGTACAGAATGTAATCGCCATCAACCACGCGACCATTACTATCTACAGCTAATACGCGATCGGCATCGCCATCAAAGGCAAAGCCGAGATCTGCACCATGTTCTTTCACTGCCTCCCGTAATGGTTCGAGATGAGTGGAGCCGCAGCGACCATTACTGCGATCTCCGTCTGGTTCTTGATGTAAACAGATGACGTCAGCACCCAAATTGCGAAATACTTCCGAGGAAACGCGAGTTGCCGATCCCCATGCCAGATCCAAAACTACTTTCAGTCCACTGAGATCGGTAGCGATCGATGCTTGTAGTGATTCTTGATAATCATTAATTAAGTGCGCCTTTTCTGAGTATTTACCCCAAGTTTTAGTAGAACTAGCAAGATGGGCATAGTTTCTTGACTCTAACACTGCCTCGATCGCCTGCTGAGTTTCACTACAGAGTTTTGTGCCATTTGCGCCAAAGAATTTAATGCCGTTATCTTCAGGTGGGTTATGGCTGGCGGAAATCATGACTCCGCCAAATATTTCAGGAGAATTTGCCGTCAGATATGCTACCGCAGGTGTAGGGCAGAGTCCAATATGCCAGACATCCCAGCCTGCCGCTGTTAAACCTGCGGAAATTGCTGACGATAGCATATCGCCAGATGATCGAGAATCTTGCCCAATCGCAATTACATGAGCTTGATTTGCCTGAGTTGCATTGGTTTTATTTGAGCGATCGAGATTTTCCATCTCGACCCGCTCTTTAAAAATTTTGCCTGCGCTAATTCCAACTTCTAGGGCTAGGGGAGCTGTTAAAAAACTACCCACATGACCGCGAATGCCATCTGTTCCAAACAATTTCATAAACTAAACTCCACACACACCTTAAATAAAAAATAAGATGGCTCACAATGCGAGCCATCTTATCAAAACATTATGCTGCGACTTCAAATTTTGGTCGTTGGTTCACAACTTCATCGATAAGTCCATAATTTTTTGCTTCATCGGGAGCCATAAAGAAATCGCGATCGGTATCTTCGGCAATGCGCTCAATTGGTTGTCCAGTGTGGAAAGCCATTAGCTCATTGAGACGACTCTTGTGGTAGAGAATCTCTTTTGCTTGAATCTCAATATCCGTCGCCTGTCCCTGTGCGCCACCGAGAGGCTGGTGAATCATGATGCGCGTATGGGGCAATGATAGTCGTTTACCCTTTGCGCCGCCTGTAAGCAAAAAAGCGCCCATACTTGCCGCTAAGCCCACACAAATTGTCGAAACATCAGGGCGAATGTGTTGCATTGTGTCGTAAATTGCCATCCCTGCGGTTACAGAGCCGCCAGGGGAGTTGATATACAAGAAAATATCTTTTTCTGGATCGTCAGCCTCTAGGAAAAGCAACTGAGCAACGATGATATTAGAAATACTGTCGTCAACCTGTTGCCCCAAAAATACGATCCGCTCCCGCAGTAGACGCGAAAAAATATCAAAGGCTCTTTCGCCACGACCAGATTGTTCGATTACGGTTGGGATCATAATTTATCTTTACGGTTTACTCTCAGTCTATTGTACTGATATGTAATCCCAGCTAACCTTCGTCTCTATTCGGATTTCACCCCGTATTTACAAACAGATGACGCTTTGCGCCATCTGTTTGTTCACAATTAGTCATGGCGATCGCGATAAATTGCCCTAGAAACGCGATTTTGTTCATTAGTCAACCGAACAGCTTCTCTGTGGCTTAGATTGCCATCGCTAAGATAATCACGACGTTGGGCATCAATTCTAGCCTCGCGTGTTTCCAGATTCCGATATTCTTTTTGACTGATCTCGCCTTGTTTCACACCTTGATAGATGCGCTCTTGCTGATTGATTTCGCGATCGCGGATGGGGCCTGCTGAGGCAGAGCTAGGATTGAGAAGTGCGATCGTGCTGACTACAGAGGTAGCTGCAAGAATAGGCAAAATAAAGCTTTTCATGGTGTCACCTTTAACTGTTTGGGTTGAATTAATGGTTTAGCGATTTATGCTGGTTTAGACATTTGCTTCTAGCCAAAAGGTTCAAAGCTTGGTTAGCTATATCGACATAAAACCCAGAAGAGAGTGCGGCGCTTCGCGCCGCAACTTTTGCTATTTTTTTTGTTTTGGGTTGTTATGAGTATGAGTGAATCGATTAGACTGGAATAACTCTAAGATTTTCTGTCTTTTTTTAATATTTTCAAAGCTAATGCCAAGTCCGACCCATTTACCTGATTCCATAGATCTCATTGTCAAGCGATTTCAACGCCTTACCGATCCGAAGCAACGTTACGAACAGTTGATTTTGTATGGAAAGAAGTTAGCAGAGTTCCCAGAAACATTCAAATTACCTGAAAACAAGGTACAAGGATGTGTTTCGCAGGTATATGTAATGGCAAAGCTAGATGACAAGGAACGGGTTGTGTTTGCTGGAGACTCTGATGCTTTGATTAGCAAGGGTTTTGTTGGTTTGTTGTCAGTCTGTATGGGTGGCTTAACCCAAAAAGAAATCGAGCTACTTACGCCTGACTTCATTAAAGACACTGGTTTAGTGGCAAGTCTTACGCCTTCTAGGGCAAATGGTTTTTATAACGTATTCAAGAAAATGCAACAGCAAGCGATCGCTATTGAATTGCCCAGCGTTCGTTAATTTTCGCGTAGGGGCATTCATGAACTGCCCCTACTGACCCGCAACTTTGATTAAACGGTAGCGGGAATCGGGCTAGTTGTGGAAACCATTGCTGCCAGAACTTGACTGGGGGAAACAGTGAAGGGCAAGCGATGAATATCAGAATTGGGTTGACAAGCGATCGCGGCAATATGCTCTAATTCGGAGAGGGTGACTTGGCTTAAGCCGAGATCGGCTAGAGACGTAGGCAACCCAATCTCTTGATAAAACTTAAGTAATTGATGGCGAGATGAGGCAGCTAATTGATTGCCTTGAAACTCTTCTAAACGAAGCTGGACAAGGATGCCATAGGCGACTTTCTCACCGTGAAGTGTGCCGTGAGTTTGATGTAAATGTGTAAGCGCATTATGCACAGCGTGAGCCGCGACAGTGCGACAACTTGCGCCGCCGATACCGCCGATCGCACCTGCTAGACAGACGGAGGCATCAACTACTTCGCGCCATGCCGAACTGTTAGGATTGGCGATCGCCTCGGCAGATTTTTGAAATAGGATATCGCGCAGAATTCTCGCTTCTTGCACTGCTGCAATTACCATTGTTTTTTCACTGCTGCCACTACTGACTGAGGACTCGTACCATTTGGCGATCGCATCCCCAATCCCTGAAACGAGGGTACGTTTGGGAGCAGTAGCGATTACGTCATAATCGACGATCATCATATTTGGGCAGCGATCTAGGGTCACATCATAACTAAATGCGCCATCTTCATCATAGACATTGCTCAAGGCTGTCCATGCGGCACAGGTTGCGCCAGTGGTGGGAACTGTCACAATCGGTAAATTTGACTGATGCGCGATCAGCTTAGCCGTATCTAAAACTTTGCCACCACCGATGCCGACGATGACATGGGGATTTTCCTGTTGCACTAGATGACGCAGCATCGCCAAATTCTTATCGCTACAATCTGCGATCGCCTCGGCATGGATGATTTCTAGATCGGTGTTACTCAGATAGCTTGCTGTGACTTGGTTTGCAGTTTTCCCTGCAATGATGAGAGCTTTATGCCCATAGCGTAATAAGTATTGTGGGAGTTGCGCTAAAATTCCGTTTCCCCGTAAAAGTTGGGCTGGTGCGATCGCCAAAATTGGTAATGCTTCCACCATAAGTTTGTCTGACATTATTGTTAAGACATGGTAAACATAAGCTCTATTCTATCTCTTCATTTCTAAATCCGCCAATTTTGCCGATCTAAGCATAGGTGGCATATCCATTTCAAAGATAAAATCAGTCAATGTTTGACAATATTTGCAAATTTCTCGCCGAAACTTACTCTACTGACATTGCATCATGGTTACTCGGTGAGTCAATTTCACTTACCCAAGTACAACCTCAAGAATTAGCGGTTGAGCCAATTCGTGCGGATAGTTTGATTTTACTGGAAGCTGAAGGTCTGTTGCTACATTTAGAGTTTCAAACTAAAGCTGACCCGCAAATTCCGTTTCGGATGTTGGACTATTGGGTACGTGGCAAAAGGCGGTTTCCTGATAAAAAGATCCGCCAATTTGTGATTTATCTGAGAGAGACAAGTTCAGATTTAGTTTTTCAGCAAGATTTTCAAGACGACTCTACCTATCATAGGTTTGAAGTAATTCGACTGTGGGAGCAACCTGTCACTAAATTTTTAGAATATGTGGGAACGTTGCCGTTTGCTATACTAGTGGGTGAGCCAAACAAGGAAATTTTGCTGCAAGATATTGCTCTAAAAATCGATCAAATTCCTGAGCAGAATAAACGCGAAACTATATCAGCCGCAACGTATGTGTTGGCAGGTTTGGTTTTAGACGAAAATATTATTAAGCAAATTTTAAGGAGAGATATCATGGAAGAGTCTGTAACTTATCAGGCGATTTTGAGAGAAGGTGAGCTTAAAGGGCTAAAAAAAGGACGTGAAGAAGGTGAAATTCAAGGGCGCAAGCAGGGATTGTTAATTATTATTTTGCGTTTATTGACGCGCAAGTTTGGGACTTTGCCACCAAAGCTGCATACAAGGATTGCGCGGTTACAAATTCCTCGCTTAGAGAGTCTTGCTGAGGCGATTTTGGATTTTGAGAGTGTTGCTGATTTGGAGCTTTGGTTTAGCAAGAAGAAGTAGTTGCTTATTGATTCCTTATCCAATTGACCTAATTTCTAAAAGGAATTGACTCAACTATTGCATTTTGTTTTTTGGCAGCAACTAGTTCACGAATACGAGGTGACTGGAGTCCTAATACCATATCGTCTGAGTGTATGCCTCTAGCAATGAGTTCTTGATCAACAAATACTTCAGTAGCGTTATGTTGTAGCCAAACTTTGTTGTCAATAATATCAATCTGCATAGGACAGCCGTAAATTCGCCGAGCGCCTTGCCAACCAACATGAACTAACAAATAGCGATCGCGTTTTTCATCGAATACCAGTTCAGCAGTGACGCTTTCATTGGGTGAGACGCTTTCTTGGGCATATTCTTCGAGAAAGGTACGCACGATTTGGCGATAACGTTCTAATCGATCCATTGTTCTATCTCCTCTTTTTCTATATTGTAAACAAGCAGCTTAACTTGAAAACGGGCGATCGCTGTTTTGACTGGCTCAAAGCGAAAAAATGCTTCGTAAGTTTCAAAGGGAACGGCTAAATACAGGATACGATCGCGATCTTCTGATTCTAAAATAATTTGATAGTTGAGGAATTGCCCCAATGCTGTATGAAATTGGGAAATTGCCGAACCTCCAAAAAAGCTTTTAATTTCAACTGCGATTTTACGTCCCTGTTTTTCGGCAGCGATCGCTTCTTCAGCGGCGAGGTCGATGTAGATGTCTGCGACTCCATAACGCAAGCGATAGGGATCGTGGGTAATTTGCCATCCATCTTTTTCTAATGCAATCCGTACTTCATTATGAAAGAGATCTTTTGCCATAGTCAGTTTTTTATATGAGACTACTTAATTCATCGAATATTTCAATAGTAATTTGCGTAGCTTAGCCTCCTAGTTCGGCAATGTATTTCTGGGCTTGTTGGTAAATATATGTATCACTCTGATTTTCAAGTAGCTTTACTATTGCTCGAAAATCTACTAATGCCGCTTGTGGATTATAAACTGCTCGATTACTCAAACCACGAAAGTAGTAGGCTTGAACATTTTGAGGCTCGAGACGAATAGCTCTGCTCAGATCAGAACTAGCCCCTTGGTGATCTTCTAAAAAGTATTTTGCTATGCCGCGTTCCAAGTAAGATTCAACGTGGTCAGATTTAATGTGGAGTACTACATTGTAATCATTGATAGAACCAGCGTAATCTCCTAGTTGAGATATAGCTACTCCACGGAGATAATACCCGTAATGATCGGAAGGTTTGATTCTGATCGCTTCATTATAATCAGATAGAGAACTCTCTACATCTCCTAACTGAAATTTTGCAATACCTCTACCTAGATAATCTTCACCAGTTTGAGGGAAAGATCTAACTGCTACTTGAAAATCTTCCTTAGCAGATTCGTCATTAAGGCTTTTAAAGGTCAAACCGCGAAAGGCATAAGCAATAATATAGTTTGGGTTGCAACTAATTGCTTCTGTGAAGGAAATTAGTGCTTGTTGGTAATCTTCGCGCTGGAGTTCTGCACGACCGCGCTCAAAAAATTCTATGGCTCGGCTTTCTCTATATTGATAAGTAACTTGATCTTCGATAGGTTTAATGTCATCATCTCTCAATCCCAAAACTTCTTGTAAATCCTTCAGATGTCCAATAGTACTTTCATCAAGAGGGAACTTATGTTGAGTTGCCCTTTGCAGAGCTCTTTGATAACGATCTAAACTTTTTAACCGCTTGCGATCTGGTTCGAGGACTTCATTTTCTATGGTGTTTGAAACCTCATCAGATATTCCCCACTGCTCTCGTCTAAGTTCTAAAATCTCCTGACCTACAATCGCAATTTCACCATTGTGGGCATATTTTTCCACTAAATGACGATACTCTAATTTCTTATCAACTATTGCCTTAGAAATTAAGATCTTAATTCCCTGTTTTTGACTAAAAATATCTGGCTTCATCGCAGGCTTAGCCGACTGCACATGACGCTTAGCATACTCATGCAACTCATCCGCCGAGATCATCCCATCACCATCAGACTCCGCCGCCCCCGACTCAATCCCCTGCACGATGTAATTTGTATAGAGCGACAGTTCTCCCTCCTTATCTTCATAGGATTTTTGCGTTGAAGTCGAAGAAGTCAACACCACACTCCCCTCCACCTCAAGCTGTGGCTTCAGATTGATATCTACACTTTTAGCTAGCCAACCCTCCGCAAATGCCCCACTATAGCAACAGTCCAAAATCAACACATGCTGACGTTGATAGCTATGATCACGCATGATGCCTTGGATGAAACTAGCAGGGACAGAATTCGCCTTAAAAGTATCTTTACTAGTGCGGCGCGTTGCCAGATATAGGCGATCGCTATCGTCAGTAATCCCATGCCCCGAAAAATAGAGCAAACCCAAATCACCCTTTTGACAACTTTGAAACAACAAATCGATCCCTGTTTGCATTGCCTCTAAATCAGGATCGATCAGCGTCTTGACCTCATCAAAAGCCCCAAGCTCAGGACTTTGCAACACACGCAGCATAGCCGCCACATCCTTTGGCGCAGCCGCAAGGGGTGGCAAACCTGCCTCATACTGACTCACCCCAATCAATAGAGCCTTCTTAGCCACTGGCAGAATCCTTTTTTCGCTTGTCCAATAGCCCACTAGCAATTTTTTCGGCAGTCAAGGCAGCTTTTTCGCCAGTAGTTTCGATAGTTACCTCGAAATCGCCATCTTTCACATGGATCTTCATCGGCTTTTCTGCAAACTTGCTGCCAACAAATCCCATAAAGCTAACAACTTTGTCTAACGAAACCTTTGCAGTCAACACGCCCACCAACTTATCCCATCCAGCCTTACTACCCGCTTCAGAGCTTAGATCGTCAGTACGCTCCACAGATTCGGCATCGCCTTGTTCGCGCAACTGCTTCAG
>CAIJEA010000487.1 GCA_903819605.1 uncultured cyanobacterium
CTCTGCTAGAAGTTTCTCTAATTCACTAATTCTAGCTTGCATTGCTTCTACTTCTGCTTGTGAATAGCGAACGGGAATATGTTGCGGACAGTTCCAATCGCAACCTTCGATTTCAAAAATGATCGCACGTTCTACAGTGGCTGAATAATCTAGATCTTGGACTTGAGAAAGGATTACAGGATCGTCTTCTACAATCCTTGCGCGACCAAGGATTTTCAAACGGCGGCGATTCCGATAATCAATTAAAAATAGAAATGCTTTATCGTTTTCCGAAAGGTTGCCCACAGAGATATACTGCACATTACCGCGATAATCAGCAAAGCCGAGAGTCTTCTCATCTAGAACCTTTAAAAATCCTGCTTTGCCGCCGCGAAACTGAATATAAGGATAGCCATTGGAAGTAACAGTACCGAGATAAAATCCTTCCATACTCGCAATAAACTGAGCGATATCAGAAGTGACCGTATTATTGTCAGCACCTTTCTCGACAAAGCGTTCGTAGTTCTCACGGGAACCCATTTTTTCTTGCATGGCTTTCACGGCAGGAGTAAAAGCGATCGTGCCAAATTGACGTGGCATATGTTTAGTTCCTTGTGTACTTATAGAGTTCTTGAAGGTACTGCTGACAATCCATTGAGCTACTTGAGCGATCCCACAAATTAGTCTGTAAGAGATTGGTAAACCATTTCCACATAACGCTAGTTACTCCTTGCTAGATTATTGAGAATTTGACTGATTAATTAATGAAAAAAGAGCCTCTAAAACCGATCGCAATGCAATTTCTGTTGCAGGATCAATTAATTTATTCTCATGGTTTAGCTTCGCAGAAACAGCGGGGATACAGAGTATTGTATCTTCGGTGATCGCTGCCATCATGACTCTAAGTGTCTGAACAAGAGAAGCATTTGCCTTAGCTCCACCATCAATTGAAGGAGAAGCACTGATTACAGCCGTAGGCTTATGCATAAACTCTCCCGAAGATACGATCCAATCGAGAGAATTTTTGAGGACTCCAGGTAAGCCATGGGCGTATTCAGGTGTGCAAAAAATTACGCCATCAGAATTTTGAAGATGCGATCGCCAATCAATTACTGAGACTAAAGCGTTTCCATCTTCAAGATCAGGATTAAAGTGTGGCAGATTACCAATGCCATCATAGATTTTGATGTTCATAACATCAGGTGCTAAATCCTTCAAAGCCATCAAAATCATTGCATTGGAAGACTTAGCGCGAAGGCTACCAGATACCGCCAAGATTTTCATAATATTATTTGTGCAAATAATTGAAATCTGAGATTGCACTCATGCTCTAGTTTTATAGCATAGGGACATAGCCACAAAGCTTCTGAAATCGCTCCATCCAACTCAAAACATTAGGATAAGCATCAAGTTCAATTTTGCCATCCTTGGCTAATGAAATATAGGGATAGATAGCGACATCAGCGATGGTTGGACGGTCTAACTCTAACCACGATCGGCTACTCAAATGTCGATCAAGTTGATTCAAAATAAAATGAGATTTTTCAGTGGCGCGTTCGATATTAATCTTAGTTCCTGCGCCAAACAGATAGAAAAGTCGAGCATTCTCTGTGCCTTGACGTACTTCGCCAGCAGCCGTTGACAACCAGCGAATTACCTGTGCCATCGGTAAAGCATCCGTAGGTAACCATTGCTCACCACCATACTTCCGCACAAGATAGACCAAAATTGCTTGGGCATCAGCAAGTTGCGTTTCGTCATCGATTAGTAAAGGTACTTGTCCAAAAGGATTCATCGCTAAATATTCGGGAGATTTATGTTCGCCCTTCATCAGATCGACTCTGACCCATTCGTATTCAAGGTTAAGCAATGAGAGCATCAAGCGTGCCTTGTAGCTGTTACCAGAGATTTCGTGACCATGCAGTTTAATCATTGCTGTGCCTGTTACTTGTAGTGAGGATGAAAGTTAGATCGTTTGTACCGTTCGTTCGGTATATTGATACTGTACTGTTCGTTCGGTATAGTGTCAATAGGCAAATATAATTCTCATAAAACAAACCCGAAAGGGTGATTCGCAATGCGAATCACCCTTTCGGGTCTATACAAACAAATCTATGTCTAAACAAACCTATGTACCAACTTTGCTCAAGCTGTTTCGCCAGTTTGGTTATGAGGGTGTCACTCTTTCCAAGATTTCTCAAGAGACTGGCTTGGGGAAAGCTAGCCTTTATCATCATTTCCCTAGAGGTAAAGCGGAAATGGCTGAGGTTGCCTTAATTCATGTCAACAATTGGCTAGAGACGACCATTGTGGAAATTCTCGATCGCCCAGAGCCAGCGATCGCTAAATTCGAGTCTATGTGTGAAGAAACGAGCAAATTTTTTAATCAGGGACAAAATTCTTGCCTCTGGGCGGTTTTAGTGATGGAGCAGTCGAGTGACGATCTATTTCACTCTCAGATTAGTGGTGCTTTTTCGCAATGGATTGAGGCGATCGCCAAAGTTCTAATTGCATCAGGATTAGATGAGACTTTGGCAAAGCAACGCGGCGAAGATGCAATGATCGCGATTCAGGGTGCTTTAATCTTATCGCACGGATTAAAAGATTTTGCTTCATTTCAGAGAATAATCAACCAATTACCGCAGCAAATCTGTCGAGATCTTGTAGTGAGCTAATAAAAAGACGCATTACGTTACATTTCTTTCCTATTCCCTTCCCAGTGAATAATTATTCACTGGGAAGGGAATAGGACTTACGCAAATATGGCTTGAAACTAGAATTTAAATGTAGGGGGAATTCATGAATTCCCCCTACATTTCGTTCTTTTGTGTAAGTCCTAACTTTTAACAAAAATTTAGTTTTTGCTAGAGCAATTTGCACAATAAAAACCAATAAATTTCTATATCGTAAATCTAAATGAGCTTGGAGTTCTGCAAATGTTAATTGAACGACCTAACCATCAAGAATTAACACCTGAGGAGTTGCAACGGGTAAAAAAATTGCAATCAATCATCGATCTAGCGATCGCCGATGGCAAAATCTCGAAATATGAGATGGAGTTAATTAATCGGACAGTTTACGGAGAAGGTAAAGTATTAGTAGAAGAAGTTGCACTGGTGCGGCAGCTCATTCAAGATAAACTAGATAGTGGCTTGCTAGCCTACGATTGGGACAGCTAGAACGCAAAGCGCTATATTTGAGTTATAGAGAAAGCAAATTAATGAATGGGCAAATGAGTAGGACTAAGCAAATCAATCGTCTGCAAGCACAAATTACTGAAACAAGCCAAGCTAATAATCAAGCTCATCAGGAGCATTGTGTTGTAGCTGCTTTTTACCATTTTACTGACCTGCCAGATTATGAATCCCTGCGAACACCACTCAAGGAATTTTGTGATGCTCATCAACTCAAGGGCACAATACTTTTAGCCAAAGAAGGTATCAACTCAACGATCGCAGGTAGTCGCGAAGCGATCGACTCTGTATTGGCTTATCTGCGGAGCGATCCGCGACTTCTTAACTTGGAGCATAAAGAATCCTTTTGCCAAGGAGTTCCATTTCAACGCATGAAAGTTCGACTCAAAAAAGAGATTGTAACTCTAGGCTTGCCAAATATAGATCCTAGACATCGCGTAGGTACATATGTTGAGGCTAAAGAATGGAATACATTGATTGCTGATCCTGATGTCATCATCATCGATACGCGCAATCATTATGAAGTAGAGTTCGGCACTTTTAAAGGAGCTATCAATCCTAATTTAGAAACCTTTGGCGAATTTCCAAATTATGTGCAAGAGCAGTTAAATCCTGAGAAACATCGGAAGGTTGCTATGTTTTGTACGGGTGGCATTCGCTGCGAAAAAGCTAGCGCCTATATGCTCTCAAAGGGCTTTCATGAGGTATATCACCTTAAGGGAGGCATTCTTAAATATATCGAAGAAATTCCTAAAGAAGAAAGCGCTTGGGAAGGTGAGTGTTTTGTATTTGACGATCGCGTAAGCATAGATAAAATTCGTTAGATTTAAAACACCAAAAATTTGCGCTCTTGCGACGACTTTATTAATGTTAGGACTTACGCAAAAATGACTTAGAACTCTCATTAATCGTAGGGGCAATTCATGAATTGCCCCTACATTTCATTCTTTTGCGTAAGTCCTAAATGTTTTAAATTAGCTATAGCAATCTTTTACGAATATTAGCTTGCTTGTAGGTTAATGAAATGTCAAAATACCTAAATATAGAAATATAGAAATTTAGCTGCCGTCATGCTTATTAGAATAAATCAAAACCCAACCTATAGAAGATGCGCTAAGCGCATCTTCTATAGGTTGGGTTTTATGTCTTAATGCAATGGCGACAGCTATATATAACCCCCACGTTGGTACTGGCTGAAATGACTATGCTCGGTAAAACCCTGACTGGGCGCTATAAAATCGTCAAGCAACTTGGCGGTGGTGGCTTTAGCCAAACATTTATTGCCGAAGATGGATATTTGCCTGATCGACCTTCCTGTGTGATCAAGCAACTTAAACCTGCGTCAACTCAAGTAGAAGTTTTAAGGATTTCACGCGAACTATTTGATAAAGAAGCTAAGGTGCTTTATCGATTGGGTAAGCATGAGTGTATTCCCAGCTTGTTGGCACACTTTGAGGAAGATGAGGAGTTTTTCTTAGCTCAAGAATTAATCGAAGGTGATGTTTTAACCCAAGAAATCAGACGGGGGCAATGCTTGGGAGAGCAATATACGATTGATTTTCTGACTGATATTTTACCAACCCTTGACTTTGTGCATCGCCAGCAGGTAATTCATCGGGATATTAAACCGAGCAACCTGATCCGTCGCGTTAGCGATCGCAAAATCGTGTTGATTGATTTTGGAGCAGTCAAAGAAGTAAGTACACAACCAATTAGTCAATTTGGGAGTACTTCTAGTCTAGTAATTGGCTCTCCAGGCTATATGCCCAACGAGCAATATAGTGGCAAGACAATGTTTGCCAGTGACATCTATGCGGTTGGCGTGATTGCAATGCAAGCATTGACAGGACTATTACCAAATCAAATACCCGAAGATATTGTCACAAGCGAATTTTGCTGGCGCGATCGCGCAAAAGTCACGCCAACATTGGCTGATGTGATCGATAAAATGGTGCGATACGACTTTCGTCAGCGCTATCAATCGGCAAATGAAGTACTAGATGCACTTCAACCTTTGCTGATGCGATCGCAAGCTCAGACTGTTTTTAGCGTAATCAATCCGTCACAGCTTGAAGAATTACCCTCAATTCCCAATATTCCGAAAAGTATTGTTAAAAGTCCACTTGAGTATTTGATAGAAGAAATCTCAGACGACTTTGAAATGAGTGAAGACCCCGTAAGAGTTAAGAAGCTGATTTGTTTGGTATGTACTGGCATTTTAGAAAACGATATTAAGCGATTGGATAACTTCAGCTTTGTGGAGTTGATTCAAGGTTTATATGAGCAATATCCGACAATTGAATCTCTCAAAGAAAATCTCGTAAAGTCCGTAAAAACTATCGCTGTCCAAAAGCAACGTCAGTATCTAATCGTTGCAAAAATGGTCTTTAACATAGTTGCTAAACTTTACAATCAACCTCCAATACCAGAGATCGCAGCACCTCAAAGTTCTCCGCAATTCAATCTTAATTCTCAACCTGATACTCCGCCTATAGCTTATTCAGTCAATCATCTCGTGATAAACGCTGGTTCGGCTCAGCTTGTAGCACCCCTAGATACATCTCAAAAGAATTATGAGTTCTCAAATAGTGAGATGTCATCTGATAGCCACTTCGACTTTGCCGAGAATGATGTATCGCTAATAGATCCATTCCCAAGCGATGATTCTGATATATATGCGTGGGTTGCCCACGATATTGATACAGATGCTCAACAAATAAGGCTAAAAAAACTTTTGTTTTATACCTATCAAGATGTTTGGGAGAGCGATCTGCGCCAATTAAATAACGTCAACTGGGCAGGGTTACTAAAGGAATTAGTTTCTTTTATGCCCACTTTTTCGCAATTGATGGCTTTGATTCAAGCTGCTGTGCAAAGGGTTTCTAAACCTGCTGAATATATAGCGATTGGGAATTTGTTGCTTACAAAACTGGAGTGTCTCTATCCTGATAGTTTTGAAGCGATCGCTATACCTGTCATGCCCATTGTACCTCAACCCATTTCTCCCTCTGGTGCTCAGGTCGATCTCAAAATCCCCTTCGATCCCAAGATTGTAAACGATCTTTTCGACTTGCGATTAGAACTGATGCGGTTTACAAACTCAATGCGAGCAAAGATTTTACTATTTTCAGTATTTTATTATCCCTTCGATCCCGATCGCGATAAATGGCAAGATTTAAGAAATCATGGGCTGGATGGACTGCTCAGGCAATTGTTTTATGCTTTCCCCTCTTTTGATAGAGCAGAAAGTGCAATCTGGCAAACAGCGCGATCGCTTAGCGAACCAAATGCCTACGATCAGTCTGCTAGTTACATTCTCCAAGTAATTAAGACTCTCTACGATCAGCTTGAAGCCAAATCAATGCGCCATCCTGCGGAAGGTAGTTTACGACTATCTGAAGATACCGACTTCACGCAACCTAGTTTGATTGTCAGTGATGATGATTCTTGCCAGTTTGCGTAGCTGGCAGTAGAAAAATCCATCAATTGTTGCTGATAAGTTCTCCATTTAATTAAAGTCTTAATAGTTTTTAAGGTTCCCAAAGGTTTCTAAAAATATGGATGCAGCACTCACTTCTCAAGACATTTTGCGTCGCTATGCCCAAGGCGATCGCGATTTTAGCGGTATTAATCTCAATGGCATCAAACTGAGTGGGGCAAACCTCAGTCGAACAGATTGGTTAGATGTCAACTTCTCCAAAGCTTACTTAAATAGTACAGTCTTTACCTTTGCTTGTCTGACTCGTGCGAACATGCGAGGAGCAGTGATGATGGGCGCAAATCTTTGCGGAGCAAATCTCAACCAAGCTAGCCTGAGTAATGTCAATCTTTCTAATGCGGACTTACATGGTGCTAGTCTCCAAGGAGCAACTCTTTTTGGAGCAAACCTCAGTCTTGCAAATTTAATGGATGCTAACTTAATCGATGCCGACATGCGAACAGTGAACTTGAGCGGGGCGAACCTTGTCGGAGCCTGCATGAAAGGTGCAAACCTCAGACAAGAAAGAGCAGTTGGCGATCCGCATGATATTGATGCTGGCAAAAAGAAACGTAGTATTGCTAGCCTAACTGGTGCAAATCTATCTGGTGCTGACCTGAGGGGTGTAAATCTATCTGGGGCTGATCTACACAAAGCGGATCTAAGAGGAGCTAACCTGCAAGAAGCAACTTTAAATGGAGTGAATCTCAGCGAAGCAAAACTTAATAACGCTAATATGCAAGGCATATTTCTTTCGGAAGCAAATCTTAGTGGTGCAACTCTCTCAGGTGCAATCCTAAATAATGCCAAAATGGAACGCGCAATCTTGATTGATGCTGACTTTAAGGGTGTTTCACTAAGAAGTGCAATTATGGCAGATATTAAAGCGAGTCGAGTGCAGATGCAAGGAGCTGATC
>CAIJEA010000488.1 GCA_903819605.1 uncultured cyanobacterium
GGTTAGGCGGAAGCCATAACCACGCCGATTTTCAAACAAGAAAAGTTATTCAAGATTTTTTCCTATTATTCTTGTTATTCTTTTAGATATTACCAAATTTCGATTTGCCATGATGCGATCGCAAATCGACAAAACATCGCGCCAATCCTACGATCGCGAAGTTAATATCTCCAAAATATAACTAACCCTAGTTCCTTCCTAAATGACCTCACTCATCCCATCTCTAAATAGGGGGTTGCAGAAAAAGAAACTAAGAGGAAAGTAGTGGGCAAAGAGGAAGGGGATAATACTTTGACTGTCTACTAGGAAATTGCCAAGAAAAAGAATTAAAGGTAAAGAGCGGTTTCCGAGAAGGAAGAACAAAGAGTTGCCAGCAAAATATAAACCAAGAAAAACCGAAAAGCTAAGCCGCTTGAGCAGGGCTTCCAAATTCATCACCAAGAAAGTGATAGCGATCTCTGTTTCCGAAGTATTTGCTAACTTGGACATGACGCGATATAAACTAAACCGTCGTTTAGCCTGTCCAAACTTACCTTCAATTTGATTGCGAACCTTAGCATCTTCGAGAGTTTGCTTGCGAATAAACACCAAATCATCGAGTACAGGTCTATTTAAAGGCGGAGCCGTAATCCGAATACCCAGATTTGACTTCTTAAATATTAATGTGAATGCGTTCTTTAATTGGCTGGCTTGAAGTATGTTTTTTTACAAAAGTTTGATTTCCAATCACAATTTTATAAATACCTTCGTAGGCATTAGCTACGAATGCGTAGCCATTATTGTCGGTTTTTAATTCGACATTGGTTCGCCATGTTTGGTTAATGAGACGATTTAATCTTGTAAAGGCAGGTTTAGGAATACCATCTTTATTTAGAATTCCCGTTGGTGCGCCAAGCCAAGCCCCGCGATCGCTATACGACCATAAAAAAATACCTGATATATGGGAATAGCTATAAACAAGTCGATATAATAATTCGAGATAATCAGCTTGTATTAGTTCATGAAAGCGATCGCTTTGCCAATCTGTATAGCTACGGCTAAAATCTAGGTCTGGTTTCGTAGAACCTGATAGTACGCTAACTTCTGTAAAAACAATTGGTTTTCCCAAACTAGAGAGATTCTCAACAATATTTATTAGTCGATCAATCGTCCAGTTCCCTCGAAACATATGAGCTTGCTGTCCTATACTGTCAAATGGAATTTGAGCTTTTTGGAACTCCTGTAGCATTTCAGCATAACTAGAATTAGAAATAAAGTCATTAATCACTGCTCTAGTTTTTGGGTTTAGATTCTTAAATTTAGTTAAATACTCTTTAACAACATGGATTTTTCCCCGCACTTTGAACAAATCTGTAAATGGGTGCTCGTAATTATCCCAAGTTACTAATTCATTAAATACATCTACCTCATCAAGTTGAGTAAAAATAAATTCGGACATATGTTGGATAACTTTATCCATATATATTTGGACTTCTTGAGATGTGAGATCCCGATTCTCTAGCCATAGGGGCAGGCATGCTGGATTATGATTCCAAAATAGAGGATGTCCGCGCAGATAAAATCCATGTTGCTTAAGCCATGTAATTTGCTCAAGTAATACTGCATCGGCATATTGATTTTCCTGTGGTTCGTAATAGCGCCAATAGAAGGTTACTGTTGCTGCATTGAAAAGCTGAAGGAAGTATTCACGATGACGGCGATCGCTTGCGCTCTCATTATCTTTAAAACTTAGATTCGTGTGATAAGCTGCTCCAAAGTTAAAAAGGTGTCGCCAATGCTCTATTTTTACAATTTGATTGGTGATTGGCTTGCCAGTAACATCAAGCAATCTTAATTCTAAATTTGCTGTCCTTGATCTTTGAATCCTTTGCTCGATCTCTTCGTTTGTAGATTGCCAACTCTCTGCTTCGCTATATTTTTCCCTCAAGAATACAGATAGGAACGTACTGATTCCTATCGCGTTAATCGTTCTGAAAAATTGACGACGGTTGTATTTCATAGATATTTTATAACAAGCTATCGCGTTTTTCAGTCAATAAGTGTACGAGTTTCTGCTTCAGAAAACCACCCCAAAATATCATTAAGGGATACGGACTAACCGTGACATCCGTAGTTATTCTCACTCAGATTCGCTCCATTGAAAAACAACGCTTAGTCAAAAGAATGGGTATCGTCTCCGAGTGCCTCATGGAATATGTAGATAATGCAATTCAAATTAGACTAGTATTGATTGAACTATAAAATGAGTTAGCGATCGTCCATAACAAGCTTGCTCCAATAAACACAACTCACATTTTTAAATTATAGCTAATGCAAATTAGCCTAGAAGTCAGCGATCGCCTTAAGCTATTAGCCTTTGTAAATTCCAGTCTAAGCCTCTAGCCATTTGTCAATTAGTCCTTTTGGAGGAGTAACTTCAATTCTCTTTTGGTTGATATCGACAAAGGGCGCGATCGCCTCGACAAAAGGAATTAATTCAATTTCATTATTTTCTAAATTGCGGACTTCTAGAAGATCGTTGCCTGCGGCGATGATACTAATCACTTCTCCCAATAATTTACCTGTTGACTGATGATAAACATTGCAACCCACCAAATCCGCAATCATATACTCATTATGTTCCAGATAAGGGCGATCGCTAGTGGGGATAAACATTAGATAATTACGCAGAGATTCAGCGCGATCGCAATCATTAATCCCTTCGAGACGCACCACAAATAGATTCTTTTTCCCCGCGATTTCACGTCCTGATAGCATCATGATTTCCTGCGGCTCATCCTTCTCCGAAGCGGCAATCCAACGCTTGCCAGAATTTTCAAAACGTTCGGGAAAATCTGAATAAGACAATATTCTTACCTCACCTTTCAGCCCTTGTGGTGAAACAATCTTGCCAATCATTAACCAATCTTCAGTCATATATTTCATCCTTGATTTTCAAATTCCCGCAAAGTGGAAATTTGAAAATCTATAACATTCTTTCTATTTGTTGCAATGCGTCGAGCGCTGCTGCTCGTTCTGCTTCTTTTTTACTAGAAAAATTTCGCAGACTTTGACCATACAAGCGATCGCCAACATATACTTTAGACTCAAATTCGGGCGTGTGATCGGTTCCGCCCACTTTTTCGGTAACATATTGTGGCAAAGTATGACCGATATAAGACTGCACCCATTCCTGTAAGCGATTTTTAGCGTCAAGATCGGCACGAGTATTTACTAACTCTGGTGGTACTGAATCAAACAAAGCCTCCACCGCAGGGCGCACTGCTTCCACATCACAATTACGATCTAAATAAAAAGCGCCAATCACCGCCTCAAATACGCAGCTCAAAAGATTATCGCTCTTATTGCCCCCATCCCGTAGGGCCCCTCTGCCTAATAAAATCTGTGTGTCCAATCCAAGGGCGATCGCAAAATTAGCCAACTGCTTTTCATCTACGAGGGCCGCCCGACGACGAGTAAGTTCATCTTCACCGAGATCGGCATCTTGACGATAAAGATAGGAACCACTCAAAAAGTTTA
>CAIJEA010000489.1 GCA_903819605.1 uncultured cyanobacterium
AATATTAACGGTTTCCATACAAATATACTAGACTAAGTTTACAGACTAAGTTCAGTATAACTTGAAAATATTGTAAATATAAAATTGTTAAATATCCAGTAGAGATCGCGGATGAAGCAAGACTTTTATACGTGGCGATGACTAGGGCTACTGAGTATTTGGAAGTATCGTGCGATCTATATCACTTTCTTGGCAATAAATTTGAAATTGCTCTTTATCTATAATTCTGTTAGTGTCTTTATTTATTCGTGCTCCAAACTTTGGCTTTTTGTAACCTTTACTCAATGTCACTCATTTTTTATAACTTGTATGAGCGCGAATAATTCATGACGCTAACTTAATTCTCATTCTTGGCAATTTTTTAGCTTATCTTTCAAGAATTCTCCTAGTCCTTTTCTTTTCCTACTTTCAGCTTAGTCACTTTTTCAGCAAGTCCTAAGCAGCTAATAATAAATAAACTTAAAGCCAGAAAGCTCCTACCAACCAAGTATCGGTAGCAGGAGCTTTCTGGCTTTATTCTTTAACTAACTGAGGTAATTATCTTCTTGAATAATATTAAATATTTATGTAGCTTTATTGTTGTTAATGTTTTCTTAAATTTTTCATTCTTAGTTCTTAATACTAGAACGATAAAGTAACAGGATGTAGCGGAACGGCATAAAGAAGATCTGACCAAGAGGTAATAACCTTCTAGGTTGGATATTTGCGTGTCTTAGTAATTTACCGTAAATCTTAAAACAATGAAAATCCCTAATGCAAAAGCATCGGCATCTTTTGCTATTGCACTGTCTGCAACAGTAATCTCATCAACCGCTTTCGTAGCAGCATCCTCAGCAAGCTCCCTTACAGAAGGAGTGCCTCAATACGATCATCAAATCGTAATTATGATGGAAAACCACGGCTACGATGAAATCATTGGCAGTCCAAATACTCCTTACATCAATCAGCTTGCCAATACCTATAACACTGAGACAAATTTTTTCTCTACTACTCATCCTAGCTTACCCAACTATCTCACTCTCATTTCTGGTTCAACCTTTGGTAATGGAGCCCCCTTCAATCCTATTCAAGCCGATCCAAGTCTTGGAAATGACAACCCTCCTTGCATTTCGGCTGGACATTTTGCTGGTCCGACTACTGCCATCCCCTCAGGCGCTTCGCAAAACTGTGATGCAACTATCAATAGTCCATCTATTGTCGATCAGTTGGCTACACAAAGCTTGACATGGAAAACCTATCAAGAGAACTTGCCAGCCGACAAATTAGCTGCTAACTCCAACACAGCAGGTGTTAATGACAAACTTTACGCAGTAAAGCACGATCCTTTCTTGTACTTTAACACCGTACAAAACGATCCCAACCAACTCAAAAATGTGGTGGGATTCGATCAATTGGGAGCAGATCTAACAAGTGGTGCGTTACCAAATTTCAGCTTTATCGCTCCCAATCAATGTAACGATATGCACGGCGATCCCAACGGTGGCTGTCCCTATGGAGTAACCGATCCTGCGGATGCTAACGAGAAAGCAATTCTTAAGGCGGGAGATAATGAAGTAAAAAGTCTGGTTTCAGCGATTACTTCTTCTTCTGCTTGGAGTCAAGGGAACAATGTTATTTACCTCACATGGGATGAAAATGACTACGGGACAGGTACAAATCAAGTTCCTTTGATAGCCATTACAAATAATGGCTATCAGGGCGTTCGTGATGGTGCTTACGGCAATACCTGTTCGCTTCTTCGCACCATCGAAGATGGATTTGGAATCAACAGCTATTTAGGTTGTGCTGGAAATGCTCCAGTTCTCTCTTCTTTAGTAACCCCTGTACCCAATCCTTCCACGGAGATTGGAATTGCCAGCGCTTCTATATTGTTTGGTGTAAATCTACTGAGCAAGAAGCGTAAAGCTAAATTGAATAAGTCTCTATAACCATTCTAAATCATTCACTGTAAGGGGTAATTCATGAATTGCCCCTTATTTAATAGATAGTTTAATTGTTGGCTAGGTCAGGAGAGATTGGCGATCTCATTTTGAAGTAGGCTTCAAGAGCTTCAATATCCAGTTCTCCTACTATTCGATCTCGTCCTTCTTTTAGTACTGCAAAATTATCACCACCATCAGCTAGGTAACTGTTAACGGTAATGCGATACTCTCTATCGGATGCGATCGGGATCCCTGCGATCGCGATATTACTGACTCTATTCCCCAAAGTATCAGAATTACTATAGTTATAGGTGAAGCCTTGGGAAACTTGGAGAATCCGATTTTGTCCAGAACGAGGATTATCAAACTGTCTTTCTAAAAGCTGTTTGATTTGCTTACCCGCTAAGGTCATTGTAACTAAGCGGTTTCGGAAAGGTTGAACTGCAAAAGCTTGACCGTAGGTCACAACACCCTTAACTTCACTCTCGTTATAGGATAGGTCGGCGCGAATGCCTCCAGGATTCATGAATGCAGCTACCGCCCCACCTTTTGAATCATCGGCAGTGGCTGCAAGTTGAGCATTAGCAATCATTCTTCCCAAAGGCGATATACCATTTTGATTGGCGGTACGAGTAATATCGGCAGCAATCAAACCGATCGGCCGATTGACTAGCGGATCGGCAATTGCTTTGTATTTCCGAACTATCTGGGTCAAAGCTGGCTCCTTTGGCACATCATGGGTAACGACAACATTATTGGCTCGCATTGATGCAACATCTCCCGTCCCTCGATCTAAGGTCAAATCAATGTCGCTGACTAATCTACCGAAGAAAGAAGCGCTGGTAACAAGGCGGCGATCAATTTGGCAATTGTAAGCTTGATGCGTATGACCAGTAATAAATAAATCGACCTCAGGATCGGTATTCTTGACAATATCCACAATTGCGCCAGAGATACCCTCACAGTCATTGTAATTCCCCGCAGTCACTCCGCCCTCATGCAAGAGAACCGCGATCGCTTTAATACCTTGTTTCTTTAATTCTGGGATTAGTGCATTAACGGTAGCAGCTTCATCCTTAAATTCAAGTCCCGCGATCCCTGAAGAAGTAACTAAATTAGGCGTTCCCTTTAAGGTCATACCGATGAAAGCCATCTTGATACCGTCAAAGGTACGCACCTGATAGGCAGGAAAAATAGGTTTGCCATTACGGGAATTAATCACATTAGCCGCTAGAAATTTGAATTTTGCGCCGCCAAACCCATCCCCATCGCGACATCCATCGATGGGATGACATCCTCCTTTCTGCTTGCGATATAACTCTTCCGCACCTTCATCAAATTCATGATTACCTACAGCATTTAGTTCTAAACCTAGAGCATTTAGCGCTTCAATTGCAGGTTCGTCGTGAAAAAGCGCAGATATCAACGGACTGGCTCCTACCGTATCTCCTGCCGAGACTGTAATTGTATTTTGAGGCTTAACCTGATGGTTAGCAATCCGCAGATTTTTAATGTGAGTAGCTAAATATTCAACACCACCCGCAGGAATGCGATCGGTAGCAGAAGCGGGAAAAGTAAGATTACCTGCCTCTAGATTGCCATGAAAATCATTGATAGCCAAGATCTTAATATTGATCAAATCGGATTTTGACAGGGCAAAGGGAGCAAAACACAGAACTACAAGTAAAGAAATGATTGCAAGAAACAAAAATCTTTTCATCAAAAGTTTTCTCATAATGTCAATTCCGATCTAGTATTTTTAGTTGATTTCTATGGGGGGAATAGGTAGTACCTGACAAAAAACATCGTTATGACAATATGAACTATCGAATCCTAAATTCTTCATATTTTACAGAACTTTATCACTGGAATCATACAAGATCGTTCTCACCTTAACGGGGGGGAACTACTTATAAGTATTAGTTGCAATCTACTGTAAATGTTTGCACCAGTTCTGGTAGAAAATTAATAAACGTGTATATTTTCCCCCTAGAACAATATGCGATCGCTGATGAAGGTTTTAGAAGCAAAGCTTTGTATATGTGGCGATGACTAGGGATACTGAGTATTTAGAATTATCGTGCGATCGGGATTCGGTGTTTGTCAGGAGATTGGAGAAGGCGATCTTTTAATTACAGCCCATTACCAATCGCAAAAAATGCTGACCAATAATTAGGATGATTATATTTAGCAGAACGAATGAGAGATACTTGGGCGCGGCGTAAAGCCTCAACAACAGGAACATCACCTTTTTGCAGTTCGCTATAAAAAGCTTCCATTAAAGCTTGTGTACCTATATCGTCAACTTGCCAAAGTGAGGCGATCGCTACTCTAGCCCCTGCTGATTGCATCTGATAACCTAAGCCAAGAATTTCTATGCCAGTGCCTAATTTACTGCTAAGACCAGTTTGACAAGCGCTTAAAACAACTAAATCGACATTGCTTAATGACCAGTCTTGAATTTCGCGAATTGTAGCTTTGTCTCCATTCCCAAAAAGGATAAAGGAGTCCTCAGGAGAAGAAGTAGATAATTCTCCGTGAGTTGCTAAATGAAGAATATTAAAGGAGTTTGCTTTAGTTTCCGTAACAGCTTTAGTAAACGCAGTTTCTATTAAAGTTGTTGAGTTAGGAAAACGTGCGGCGATTTTTTGGACTTCGGAAATTGTGCCAGGTAAGCCAGAAAACCCCGAACGAGTTTCTCCTCCCTTTCCACCAAATGCTCCTGCAAAGATACGCGGCTGTGAGATAAACTTGCTGTTAAACTTAGTCAAGGACTGAGAGGTAATGTTATTAATGCGATATCGTTCAACAAGCCATTGCTTGCCGTCATAGAGAGATGCAAGGGGAATATAGCGTAATTGTCCATCAGGAGCATAGATAATCGTATCGGTTTTTAGTTGTTGTAGCTCTTCTTCAAAGGGTTTAATTAACCAGTTATAGAACTTCTGAGAGCTTAACTTTACGTCTTCCGAACTTTTATCTAGTAAATCGTCTCTATAATGAATGATGGCTTCATTAAGTTCAGTTCGAGTTAATTTGACTGTGCGACGTAGGGGTGGTGTATGGGCATTAATCAGAACCAATTCTAGGCGATCGTCGAGAATGAGGGGATAAATTATAACAGCGTTAGGGATTTGGGATAGTACATCTTTGCTAAGGTTACGGAAGTTAGAAAGATCGAGGTTTTGTTGCTGTTCTTCGCGACGTAGCTCGTTGGTTAGTTGCTGGATTTCAGGACTATTTAGAAAAGCATTAAATTGTTTGTTCTGATCTTTTTCAGCTTGGACGAGTTGAGTTAGTCGTTGCTGTTGAGTGTCATCGAGTTTGCCTTGGCGATCTTTTTGTTGGAGGGAGTTTAGCTCGTCAGCAAGGGCAATAATGTTTTGTTCGGAACGCTGGAGGTCAATACCTTGAGCGGTGTTACTGTTGCCTCGTAGGGTGTGTAGGTATTCATTTAGCTCTTCGACTTTCAGCAGATCGAGGACTTGTTGCGCTTCGAGGATTCTATCTTGTTTGAGCAGCAGATCGGCGAGATTGCGATAATCATCAGCGACGGTCGTTAAGTAGGATTTTTGTAAGTCTTTATCGAGTTTTTTGATGTCTTTGCGGATTGATTCGCGCACGTTGACCGATTGTTTGTAGAAGAGAATCGCCAGTTCGGGTTGATTTGTTTTTGACAGCACTTGTCCTAGTTTTGCGAGAGCTAAACCTTCTATCCGTCTCTCTCCGATTTCTCTGGCAATTGCTAGTGATTGCTGCAAAGCAATTATCGCATCCCGCTCTCGCCCTCTTTTACTATAAGCATTACCCAGCCAATTTAATGCGTAAGCCTCGCTCTGGCGATCTTTGATTTCCCTCGAGATTTCAAGCCATTGGAGGTCGTAAGCAATGGCTGTGTCAGATTTGTCGATTTTGCTAAGGTCTTCGGAAGTGTTATCAACATTACCCTCTCTCAATCGGATCGCGCGTGTGATTTCTATCAATTGCCTTTCGTAATCAATGACTCGATCGGACTTGCCGATTCCTTCATAAGCTCTTCCCAGATTGCCTAGTGCTTTGCCTTCGTTCGCTCTATCTTTAATTTCTCGCGCAATCTCTAAGAATTGCTTGTAATAATCAATCGCTTTGTCATATTTGCCGAGAAATTCATAGGCTACTCCCAGATTGTTTAGAGATGCTCCAACACTTGGGCGGTCTGCAATTTCCCGTGCGATCGCTAATTTTTGTAGTTGGTAATCAATCGCTTTGTCATATTTGCCGAGGTCTTGGTAAGCTAAACCCAGATTGCCTATGGCTTTGCTCTCACTTTCCCTATCTTTAGTTTCCCGCGCAATTGCTAAAAATTGCTGTTCGCTATCAATGGCTTTATCATATTTGTCTAGAGAATAGTAAGCCAAACCCAAATTCCCTATGGTTTTGCCTTCGCTTGGGCGATCTTTGATTTCCTGATAGATAGTTAATGCTTGCTGCCACGACTGTAATGCTGCATTAAAATTACTTACTTCGTATTGCTGATTTCCTTGCTTAAACAATCGATCTGCCTCTGACTTACGGTCTTGTGCTGTCAGTGCTTGGGCAGTGGCAAAATGCAAATCAGGTGGGAAAATAATGCTAGAAAGCCCAGTTGCTAAAAAAATTACAACCAAGTAGTAACGCGCAGCCATAACATCACCTTTCCTACTGCTAGCAATGCTGATGAAGCAAAGTTTTGTAAAACCAAGTTGCTAAAAATAAGTGAGCTTAAAACCAAAGCCCACACCACCAACTTGGCAGTCAACATGGACTCTGATTTGAATCTTTAACTTTTATGATTATACGAGTATGACAGTAAAAGAAAATCCTATGGCGATTGTTATGCAATTAGTTACAATCGTGGCATCGTCATGTTATTTGCACATTTTCCACTAGGACAATATGCGATCGCGGGTGAGGCAAGGTTGTTGTATGTTGCGATGACTAGAGCCACTGAGTATTTAGAGTTGAGTTGAGATCGGGATTCGGTGTTTGTGAGGAGGTTTGTGAGGGTTCTTTAGGGTTGCGATCGGTAGGTGTTAAGAAGTGCGATCGTTTCAAGGATTGGCTAGTATGACATCGCTAAGTTGTTGCAAAATATCCCTAGAAAAACAGCTAAAAAACTACACAATTGGTAAGAAATTTCGATCTATTTCGCAAGGTAGATTTAGGAAATCTTAATCTAATCATAATTATTTATGCTAAATCTATCTCAAACTATTGGTATTTGGAAATTCGTTGGAATTTACTCAATATATAGTCTAGTCAGTATATATCTTTTCTATCTGACTTCATTGCCTGGTCTCGGCGCACTAATTATCCTTGGTGTTACTGCTGTTTACTATATAGCAATGGGATTTGTGATGTTAACTACCGCATTTGTGAGATCGCGACGATCTCGAACATGGAATATTAGAATTTCTTTCTCTCTTGTGCTTTTGCTTGTAATTCTAGTATTTCAAGTTATGATTCTCTTAAGTAATTTCAATAGTAGTCTTCCCTCAATGGGTTATTATGCATCCTGCACTCCTCCTCAAAACTTTATTCAGCGTGTTATAGCAACATTGCCAGATGGTTCTGATTGCTCTTCTAATCAGCTTTGGATTAGTCCAAGTTGGTTATTTATTTTCTATCTAATTTATAGCTTTACTGGAGGGGTTTTCTGGCTTCGCGCAATTTTCTCCGCTAGAAAATAATTTGCACTCATATTTAAGAAGATTACTTGTAGAGAATCATTCTAATTATCTTCTTTAGTCCCAATTAAGAAATTTACGGGTTTTCAAAACGATAAGGATAATTACAATTCCACCCGCAAGAAAAATAAACAATATGATAAATACTGCCCCCTGAGAAAAACCTGTTTCAAGGCAAGAAATATTCGGCGAACTTGAATTGTAAAAGACTTTAATTTGAGCACCAGTTGGATAGTTTGCGATTATAGTTTGTACATATTTTGTATCAGTACTTTTATCAGAATAAAATACAATAGTGTCTCCTGAATAAACTTTTTTTGGCTACAGTATATTCATAGCTGACATGAGGTGTGGACAAGTATTTATATTTACTAGATGATTCTTGAGTAGAAATATATGAATTTGTTACTTTCTCATTTACACTTTCCCATGACTGACTTTGATAACTATTTGATAAATCATTTAATATCGGCAAAAGTAAATAGCCTAAAGCTATTAATATTCCAGTACCAAATAGATAAAATATAAAAAGCTTGATTTTATTATTCTTGAACATATTTAATTTCTAAACATAAGAGATGACTTTAAGTAACAAACAGAAAGTTGAATAGAAATTGCCATCAAATATAGTGTCACAATCTCAGCAAATTCCCCCTAGAACAATATGCGATCGCTCAAGGAACGAGGCAGTTATATTTGTCCATGAATATGTTTGAGTCGAGGTAGGGTATTATCCCTAGCCCCTCTCTGTTAGATCCGTACATGCGACTTTCATCGCATACGGCTCCCGATATTCTTAGCTTGCACTTTTGCTCATGTGATGATAGTCATGGCAGCTTTCATGTATTGCTACAAAGTTGTTAGGCTTCCAGTTCTCGTGATTTCCATCTACATGATGTAAATGTACTTTTTCATCCCCTACGAATTTTAATCCGCAAGCTTTACATGAATGGTTTTGCCTTTTAAGGGCTTTAGAGGTCTTGTTGTCATAAAGCTTACTGTTACGTTCGCTCCAGTAGACAATATCGCCATCGTAGGGAGATTTCTCTCC
>CAIJEA010000490.1 GCA_903819605.1 uncultured cyanobacterium
CGCTTTGCGCTGCAACTCTCCTCTGTTTGGTTCTAGCCTAGCTCTAGCTTCTATAAATCCCAAAAATCAGTAAGGCTTTGAGTCCTTTTAATTAACGATTCTGGGAATTTCATCACGAAGATGGCTATATTATTAGCTGCTATTGAAATTAACGCGCTAGATTGAGCTACATGACTAAACAATCTCCAAAATCCAGACTAGATATGATGGGGCTTGTTTACGGGATGCTTGGGGTAATGATTTTTAGCCTCACTTTACCAGCAACTCGTTTTGCGCTAATGGGGTTCGATCCCATATTTGTGGGGCTTGGGCGAGCCGTAGTCGCGGCTTTTTTGTCCTTAATTTTATTAATTGCTACTAGGCAGCCTATTCCGTCTTGGCGATTTTTGCCTAACTTTGTAGTAGTAGTTGTCGGAGTGATTGTTGGGTTCCCATTGTTATCTACATTGGCAATGCGCGATACTTCAGCCTCCTATGGATCTGTAATTATTGGGCTACTTCCGTTGGCTACAGCTCTGTTTGGCTTTTGGCGAGCAGGTGAACGACCAGCGATCGCCTTTTGGCTTTTTGCGATCGCTGGTAGTAGCTTAGTCGTCATATTTGCGCTAACTTCTGGAGCAGGATCTATTCGTTTTGCTGATTTAGCCTTATTGGGTGCAGTAGTAACTGCTAGTCTTGGCTATGCCGAAGGAACGATTTTGGCGCGTACTTTTGGCTCATGGCAGGTCGTCTGTTGGGCATTGTTACTAGCTCTGCCAATTATGTTACCGATCGTGGCGCTCCATCGACCTGATTCTTTTGCCTTAGTTTCTGGCCATGCTTGGTTAGGATTTTTATATCTCAGCCTATTTAGTATGTTCTTTGGCTTTTTTGCATGGTATCGAGGTTTGTATCTCGGTGGAATTGCTCGCGTGGGGCAACTGCAACTTTTTCAACCATTTCTGACGATTGGGGCATCTGCTTTACTGTTGGGAGAGCCGATAAAGATTGGGACAATTGGGTTTGCATCAGCTGTGCTTTTATGTGTAGCTTTGGGCAGGCGTACGCAAAGTATAGCCAGAGATTAAAGGTGCAGATCCTTTGGGGGAAGGTAAGTAGGCTCAATTAAATATAAAACCTTAAAGCCTGTGGTACACGCGCAGCGTGCGCCACAGGCTTTAAGGTTTTAATTATGCGAAGCGACTTAGGTGTTGTCGCATAAATCAGGATAAGCTTCTAAGAACACTAATTCTCATCTTTAAGAAAGCAATGACAGCTACTTCTTCTCGTCAACCTAAAATTATTGTTCTTGATGATGACCCGACAGGTTCGCAAACTGTGCATAGCTGTCTATTGCTGACTAGATGGGATGTAGAAACTTTACGAATTGGACTTGCTGATGCATCGCCAATTATGTTTGTGCTGACAAATACGCGATCGCTTACTCCTGAAGATGCTACAAAGGTAACTCGCGAAGTTTGCCGTAATCTTAAACCAGCGCTTGAAGCTGAAGGCATTCAAGAATTTATGATCGTCAGTCGTTCGGACTCGACTCTGCGTGGACATTATCCGATCGAAACTGACGCGATCGCCGAAGAGTTAGGTGATTTTGACGCGCATTTCCTTGTGCCAGCATTTTTTGAAGGGGGACGCTTTACCAAGTCAAGTGTGCATTATTTAGTCGTTAATGGTGTGCCAACTCCCGTCCATGAAACCGAATTTGCCAAGGATTCAGTTTTTGGTTATACCCACAGCTATTTGCCTGATTATGTTGAAGAAAAAACTAAGGGCAAAATCCCTGCGGCAACAGTAGAGCGTTTTTTGTTGGGGGATATTCGTTCAGGTGTCCGTCAACGGTTAGCACGATTGCATGACAATCAATGCGGCGTTGTAGATGCGGAGAATCAAGCCGATCTTAATCAATTTGCCTCTGATATTTTGGCGATCGCAGCGACGGGTAAACGCTTCTTATTTCGTAGTGCGGCGAGTTTATTGACTGCTCTCGCTAAGTTGCCCCCGCAGCCGATTGCTGCCGAGGATATGTCGAAATATATGCGATCGCATAAAGCAGGGGTGGCGATCGTTGGATCTCATGTCAAAAAAACCACCGAGCAACTGGAACATCTGCTTAAAGCTCCAAACACAGTTCCCGTTGAGATTGATGTCTCGCGACTCTTGAATGAAACTGAATCTCAATCAGAAATCCTCAAGCAGGAAGCATTAGCGCAAGTTCAACAAGCTCATGTAGCAGGTAAAACTGCGGTGGTATTTACCAGCCGAAAAGAATTGGAATTTGCAGATATTTTAACGCGCCTCGCTTTTGGACAATCAGTCTCCGCTCTTTTGATGGCGATCGTGCAGGAATTACCTGCCGATATTGGTTTTTTAATTAGTAAGGGTGGAATTACTTCTAATGATGTTTTAAGTACAGGGTTAAATTTACCGACAGCGAGGCTATTAGGACAAATTCTTGCTGGCTGTTCTGTGGTACGCACCCCCGAAGATCACCCCCGATTTCCCGATTTACCTGTTGTCTTGTTCCCTGGTAATGTGGGTGATGCCAATGCGTTGGCAACTGTCTATACCAGACTGGCGATCGGAATTGAATAAATATCTAGAACCTAGAAGAGAGTGGCGGCGCTTTGCGCC
>CAIJEA010000491.1 GCA_903819605.1 uncultured cyanobacterium
ATGAAAGAGATAGATACGATAAATCAAAACCCAAATAAAAGCGGCGCTTTGCGGCGCTTTTACTTGGGTTTTACGTCCTAAGCAAAACTTTTATTCTATAAAACCAGAAAAGAGAATTCACGCAAAGCGTAAATTCTCTTTTCTGGTTTTATTTACCAATTTTGACTGGAGTCTTTACACTTTGGATCTCATAAATTGCAGGCTCAAGCAATGAAACGCCTGTCATTTCTGCTGGTTGAGGAATTTGCAAAATCTCCAAAATAGTGGGCGCAATATCGGCAAGACGACCACCTGTGGTTTTTAGCTTAACATCAGCACCATGTCCATAAATCTTGCGACCTTCTCCCTCTACCAAAATAAATGGTACAGGATTACTAGAATGGGCAGTCCAAGGGTTGCCATGCTCATCCCACATATATTCAGCATTACCGTGATCGGCAGTGATTAGAGCAGTACCACCAGCCTTAGCAATGCTTGCTAGAAGATTGCCTAGACATCGATCGACATGTTCTAGAGCCGTAACTGTTGCGCCAAAGTTACCCGTATGCCCGACCATATCAGGGTTAGCATAGTTAATCACGATCAATGAGTAAATCCGCTTGGCGATCGCCTCTGATGCAACTCTGGTCACCTCAGTCGCCGACATTTCTGGTTGCTGATCGTAGGTGGATACGCGCGGGCTATTGACCAAAATGCGATCGTCGCCTTCGCTAGCCTCTTCCAGACCGCCATCAAAGAAATAGGTAACATGGGCATATTTTTCAGTTTCCGCCAAGCGCAATTGCTTAAGTCCATGACCTGCGACTACTGGTCCTAGCAAATTGGTCAAATTTTGAGGAGCAAAGGCGACAGGAACAGGCAAAGAACTGTCGTACTGCGTAAATGTAACATAGTCAAGTGGCTCGATGCGATCGCGGACAAAGCCTGTGAAGTTTTCTGCGACAAGGGATTGGGTGATCTCACGGGAGCGATCGGGACGGAAATTGAAACAAATCACACCATCACCAGACGCGATCGCCCCAGAGGCAATTCTGGTTGGCAGCAAAAATTCGTCAGTGATATTTTCCTTATAGGCTGCTTCAAGAACTTCAACTGCGGAAGTTAGCTCAGTTGTGATTTGGTCATTCGTCAGAATTTCATAGGCTTTTTGCACTCGATCCCAGCGTTTATCGCGATCCATGACATAGTAGCGACCGCTGATCGTGACTATACGTCCAACACCAATTTTATTTAAATGTGCCTGTAGAAGCTTAATAAAGTTGATCCCAGAATGAGACAACGTGTCACGTCCATCAGTAATAACATGAACACATACATCCTCAATTCCTTGGGATTTGGCTAAGTCTAGTAAGCCCAGCAAATGATCGATATGTGAATGTACACCGCCATCCGAGCAAAGACCGAGCAAATGCAATTTACTTTTGTTGGACTTGACTTTTTCACAAACTTTTACTAAGACAGGATTTGACCTCAGTGAGCCGTCATCTACAGCATCAGAAATCCTAACTAATTCTTGCGGGACGACACGACCAGCACCAATATTCAAATGTCCAACTTCTGAGTTGCCCATTTGACCCTTTGGTAATCCAACATCTTTGCCAGAGGCTTGGAGGAGAGTTTTTGGGTAAGTACTCCACAGGCTATCTATGACGGGAGTATTTGCTGCGGCGATCGCATTACCTTCGGTTTCTTCCCTATATCCCCAGCCGTCCAAAATTATCAGAACCAGTGGAGAAACAGACCCCGTTTGCATAAAAAACAGTTCCTTTTTAAGTACATGTTCACTCCTCACTAGGTAATCATACCATCAGAGCAAAACTACGGATATTCTTAACAATACTTGGCAATTAGCGCGATCGCAATGTATCGCAAGAAACTTTTAAATATTTAAGGAAGTCAAAAAATAATTACCCTAAATCTTCATGGTGATTAACTTTTTAAAACTATGGAGATGTAGCTCGCGCTAACTAA
>CAIJEA010000492.1 GCA_903819605.1 uncultured cyanobacterium
ACGAAAGGAATTACCGAATTGTTTTCACTTTACAGGCTCTTTCCATAGTCAAATTAGCCTCGCCCGAGTAGACTTTCCCTATAAAAAGCTAAATGGAAAGCCTCTAATTTATGCTTCGATGGGAACGATCCAAAATCGATTATTAGGGATCTTTGGTCAAATTGCGGAAGCTTGTAAAGATTTAGATGCTCAACTAGTTATCTCTCTGGGAGGTTCTGCTGATCCAGAAAATTTGCCACCCTTTGCGGGTAATCCCATCGTGGTCAAATATGCACCTCAGTTAGAAATTTTGCAAAAATCACAACTTACAATTACCCATGCAGGTTTAAATACTACTTTGGAATCTTTGAGTTATGGTGTACCGATGGTAGCAATCCCGATCGCTAACGATCAACCTGGGGTGGCAGCACGAATCGCTTGGACGGAGACAGGTTTAGTAATTCCTGTAAATAAATTAACAGTTCCCAAATTGCGTCAAGCAATCCAAACTGTCTTAACACAACAGAAGTATAGAGATAACGCTAAAAAGATGCAAATAGCAATGCAAAAGTCGGGAGGAGTAGATCAGGCGGCGGACATTGTCGAAGAAGCGATCGCTACTGGCAAACCTGTATTACGCAACCACTAGAGTAAAAATAAAGTGCGGCGCTTTGCGCCGCACTTTACTTAACCATAAGGGCGTGGGAATGGTTTTAGCATTGGTGAAGCGCGATAAACAGGGAAAATTTGTACTGCTTGACCACCACGCTTAATGGGAACATCCGCAATCTTTTCGAGAGATTGGAAGTAGCCTTTATATTTATCTAAAGGCTGTGGAAAACGTTCATCTTTTAAAAATAGTTCCGAAGTAATATATAGAGAAGTTTTACCAACAAAATCTTGGGCTTTACTCCAATAGGCAAAACCCCGCAAATCTTCATCGAAGCAAGTGACTTTTTTACCCAATGGCTCGATCGCCATTCCTACCTGCCCCGCCACAAAGAAACTGTTACTGAACACAAAATCAGCTTTTTGTAATTCTGCCTTGAGCATGGGTGAATCGACAAAGGCTTGACGCAACTGCTCAATGTCAATCATTTGTGTAGAAGGATCATCCTTCGCTTCCCAAAATCCACCAGCGATCGCGGCATCACCACCCTTCTGAGCGATACCCAAATGCACATGGAGTAAACCAATTAGCAAAAGTGGCAAAATCACTACACCCGATCCCCAGAGCCAGTTACGAATAAATTTAGGTCTTTGTAACTGCACTTGGGCAGCCCGTTCTCCTAACAAAAGTGTCGCACCAAAAAATCCTGGCATATGCCATGAAGGGAGAATTTGGATAAAGCCGCCCATAAAGGTAAATCCAAAGAAAATCGGCATGGATACGCAAAGAATTAATAAGCGCTTTTCATTGAGAAGATCGCTAGCAGTCGTATCTAGATCAAACTTGTTATTTTTCTTAGCTGCTTGCACTAATTCCCCAAACGTACGGAAACTTGTCCACCATAATGGAATCCCAAAAGTGGGGAATAGATAGCCAAGGGCAACTAATATTGTTACCAATAGTCGCTCTAAGTTATATCCCTGAGAAGGAACAGCGCGACTACTCTGAAATCGAAAGGAAGCCCATTCATGTTGGGAATTCCAGAATAAAACTGGGGAAATAGCGATCGCAAATAAAGCGATCGCTGCCAATGTCCAAATCGAAAACAGGGCGGAACGATGGCGACGGCTGAGCAAACAAAATAGTACTAGTCCACCACCTAGCAATACGCCATGATATTTACCTAAAAATGCTAGTCCAACGCATAGTCCAACGATCGCGAGACGATAGGTTGGTCTATAGGGCTTAGTATCATCGGGTGGAAAAAATTCTTCAGTGGCAGCATATAAACAAGCTGACCAGAAAAACATCAAAGCGTTATCAGGCAGAGTGAGAATCCCAAAGGCAATCTGAAAAATGGGAATTGTCGTCAGAATTGCTAGAGTCAGAGTCGCTGTGCGTTCTCCAAAAAGTCGTTTACTAGTGAGATAGGAGAAAATTAATGTCCCTGTATAAAGTAAAACGCCACCAATTCGCAGTGTAAAGGGCGTAACTGCACCCGTTAACCAAATCCCTATCCCTGCGGTAAATGCAACCAGTGGCGGATGATCGAAATAACTTAAGTTGAGATTTTGGGTATAGAGGTAATAGTAAGCTTCGTCAAAGCCAATGTTGAGATAGATCGCGCATACAGCCCTAAAGAGGAAACCCCACAATAATATGGCGATCGCCCACTTATGAATTTTCACTCTAGATTCCTTAGATATAAATTTACAAATATGTTTTTAAAAGCCATGCTTTGCATGGCATTTAAAAACATATTTGGTTTGAAACATCAATATTATCGCGATGAACCGCATCCGTAAAATCACACCAGCAAAACCCAGAATAGCGTGGCGGCGCTTTGCGCCGCAACGCTATTCTGGGATTTGCTATACTTTGCACAACCGCCACTTTCAGGGTTTTATGTCTTAACCGCCTTAGCGGTTGGTATAATTCGGCATGATGACGTGAAATTTAGACGGAGTAGATCGAGATGCCGAGAGAACCGAAAAAACCTAATGAATATATCGTGCATTTAAAGCTAGAAGGTGGGCAAGAAGTCACGACAAGATTTACGACCATCGAAGAAGTAAAAACTTGGTATGCATCACAATTTAAGGCAAAAGCGAATGAGGATGATCTCATGCCTATCCCTGTGCGGGCAGAACTTAATGAAATTTTGCTAGTTCGTCCTAAGCGCGTTCTTGCTATTCACGTTGAGCCAATTTATTCTTCTAGCGTTGATATGTTTGCATAGGTCTTTAAATAATTGAGAAAATAAGAAGGGGCGCAATGCGCCCCTTCTTATTTTCTTGCTCTTCAAAAAATCATCACAATGCATCTTCATCAAGTTTCTGGGCGATCGCGTTTAGGTCTGGCGCTATCGCTACTCACAGTTTTGCTATGGGGACTTTTAGCGATCGCCCTCAAGATCGTTCTCCAAGAGCTAGATCCCTTTACAGTGACTTGGTTTCGCTTTACTGTCTCAGGAGTCTTTCTGGGAGGATATCTAGCATTACGGCAGAAACTACCAACATGGCAACAATTGCAGAAAATTTCATTGCCAGTTTTTTTAGTTGCCGTGGGCGGACTGTCACTGAACTATATTTTATTTTTAACTGGTGTGGGCAAAACCTCAGCCAATAATGCCCAAGTGATTACCCAAATTGCACCAGTGATGATGGGCATGGCTTCATTAGTTATTTTTAAAGAGAAATACAACTATCGACAATGGATCGGTGTAGCAACTCTTATTTGTGGA
>CAIJEA010000493.1 GCA_903819605.1 uncultured cyanobacterium
CCAAAAGCTTGCATAATTGTTTGAAACCAATACAAAAACTGCTGTTGTAATACCTCTGGATCATCTAGCAAAACCGTCATCGCTGAATGGCGTAACACCCTAAAGGTGTCTTGTTTCCACTTGTTTTTCATATCTTCACCCTTCGGAAACAGAAGTTGAGGATAGGACTTTTGCAGTTTTGCTAAAACAGTTTCTACAATTTCTTTTTCTACGGCTTTAATACGTTGATAAGCATTAATCCGTGAATCAAAAGAGGTTATATAAGCATCCATGAATTGTAATTCATCATCGCTAGCGTAGCGAGCATCCACGTTTGTCCCTAGTTGTTGCAGCTTGCTTAACATAGTTAAACGACACCCAATTTAATATTAATCATAAACTCACGAATCTATATATGCGCCGAGCGCAGCACAGAACACATAACTAAAAAACGTGCTTCATATATATTTTATATGGAGCGGAGCCTGAAACAATCCGCCACTTCAAGCATTATGTCTAGAGATTGCCTTTTTTTGTTACGATTCAGATAAATTGATAAACATCTATGCGATCGCTCGCCTTCATATCCTGTCATGTTATCTGACAATGACCACATTGAAGGGCTGTTCCCAGAAGCGGCTCAAAATTGGGACTTAAATCGGCTTTACGCTGATTTACAAGTTGCTAGTGGCAAGGAAATCAAGCCGTTTGAAAAGGCTTGTTTGCGCGGATTACTATGTCGTTATCGTCCAGGACAACTTGCATTTAAGCTCACATGGACTTCTGGGGCGTTGCGGGTTGAGTTAAACAAGGGGTTGTATCGATCGCTTGAAATAATCGCTGACCAGCCGATCAACACTTTGCGATGGGAAAAGGTTCCTGAATGGTTAGAGGCTAAGGGCTATAGGTCGCAACGCCAAAGCGATCGCCAACACAGTACAAACACTCAATCTGGCACTCAAGTAACTTCACGGGGAAATTTGGCAGACTGGGGCGAGGCTCCGAATATTCAGACTTTTTATGGTCGTACTGAAGACCTTACGAAATTAGAGCATTGGATTGTGCGCGATCGCTGTCATCTGTTGGCAATTTGCGGCATGGGGGGCATTGGTAAAACTGCGCTAACAGTTAAGCTGGTCGAGAATATTCAATCTCATTTTGATTGCCTTATTTGGCGATCGCTACGGGGTGCACAACCAACTGCCCAATTAATTACCGATCTGGTGCAATTTCTCAGTAATTCACAGCAACCAGATTGCAGTATTTCCGATTTGTTAGAGGTCTTACGCCAAAAACGATGCTTAGTTGTCCTAGATGACTTTGAAGCAACCCTTCAGGATGGAGAATTGGTAGGAGCATATCGCCAAGGTTGCGAAGCTCATTCCGAATTACTTCAGCGTGTTGGTTCTGAGCGTCATCAAAGCTCGTTGATTTTAATTGGTCGCGAACAGCCAAAGGAAATCTCGATGCATCAAGGAGAAGATCAACCAATTCGCTACTACAAGGTGAGTGGTTTACAGAGGCAAGGAGCTTTTGAATTACTAAGAGCGCGGGGGTTTACAGGTTCTGAAAATGGTTTAGATGCTCTAGTACAACAGTATCGTGGTAATCCCTCTGCTTTACGGATTGTCGCTGGGACAATTCAGGAATTGTTTAATGGGAATGTTTCGGAATTTCTCAAACAAACTGCGCTTGCTCTTGGAGATGTGTTACGCACTCTTCTCTATCAACAGTTTGAACGACTCTCCAAGCTCGAAAAAGATGTCCTGTATTGGCTAGCGATCAAACATCGCCCTGTATCGCTCTCAACCTTGCGATCGGAGATGAATTTGCAAGCCTCTGGTTCTGAATTAATCAATGCTCTAGAGTCTTTGCGCTGGCGATCGCTGATCGAAAAAGTCTCAGAGCAGGATGAGGTGATGTTTCTTCTAGAGCCTGTAGTTCTAAAATATGTCAATCGTCAATTTGTCGATGAGATCAGCAAGGAAATTACTGCGATCGCTACCCAACAAAATCTCAAATCGATTAATCTATTACAAAGTCATGTCCTCGTCGAAGATCGCGCCCCTGACTCAATTCGGGCAATGCAAATCCGTCTAGTTCTCAAACCAATTAAGGACAAATTAACGAAGGCGATCGCCCAAAATAATATCGAATTGGATTCTCTAAGAGAACGTCTCGCTAGTCAGCACCAAGTACAAACAACTGAAGGTACAAGTTACACCGAGGCGAATCTCGCCCTGATTGGCTTGTGGTGGTAGTTTATAGCGCTTTGTGCTCAAATTAGAATGATAGGCGATCGCTATTACTATAAGGTTTGGGTTCGATGCGATCGCATTTATTAACCTAATGTAACAACTGTAACTATGCCCCTTTCAATTACTTCTATTTGTAATTTGTATCCATAGAGCAAACCCATCCCAAGCAAAGACTCTGTTTCTGATTGCACAATATCAATTTCTCTAAGTTGTCCGTCCCATTAACTATTGGACTAAGCTCCTTGCGCCAAAGTGATAAACTGCACGATGACCGATACGGATTATCCAAGGTTAGACCATAGTAGTAACCGTAGCGTCAAAGGCATAAATATCCTCAACTGCATTTATCACAACGAAGCCATCAGCTTACCTGAAAGAAAATATGCAATACATTAAGCTACGAGTAAAAAAAGACTTCATCATTGCTCTTAAAGGCAATCGTTTGGTTGCATTATCTCCAGACGATAAATGTCAGGGACATTTCGTTAATCTTGAGTCAATTGAGTTATACCCAGATTCTTGTTGCAAGGTGTTTTTGAAGGGACTTGATTTTCCTGTCATGCTCACCAAGCAAGTTTTTAGAAACAAAAATCAATCCACAGGAATTTTGTATTTAGCTTGCAGTAATCTCGACTTAACCGCGACAGACATCAACACAATCTATCAAAAACGATGGAAAGTTGAAGAATTTCACAAGTCTTTGAAATCTAATCTCGCTCTTGCTAAGTCTCCCACTGGCATTCCTCATACTCAGAAAAATCACATCTTTGCTTGCTTTTTTGCTTTTGTTAAGTTAGAGCGCCTTCGTATCAAAACTAAACTCAATCACTTTGCTCTCAAGGCTAAACTCTACTTCAATGCTATTAGGGCTAGTTTCTCTCTTCTCCAAAAACTGACTATTCCTTCCACGTAACATCAGTTAATCATATTTACGCGGAGTATAAACGCGTACGCGATCGCCCCATTGTAAAACCTTAGTTTTACTAGAACCAATAATAATCACCGTTTGCATATCAGCAAGTTCGGGAGCTAGTTCTGAGAGAGCAATCACCCGCACATTTTCGCCTTTACGTCCCATTTTGTGACCCAAAATTACAGGGGTATCAGGCGATCTCCACTGCAATAAAAGATCCTTAGCGGCGGTAAGCTGCCAACGACGTTGGGTGGAAATGGGATTGTAAATCGCAATCGCAAAATCTGCTTGGGATGCAGCGGCTAATCGTTGTGCGATGATTTCCCAAGGCTTGAGAATATCGGAAAGAGAAATCGTGCAGAAATCATGTCCAATGGGAGCACCAATCGCGGCGGCGGCGGCTTGGGCTGCCGATATGCCTGGAGCAACGTAAATATCGATTTGGTTCCATTTAGGATTAGCTTCATGGTCTAAGACCTCAAATACGGCGGCAGCCATACCATAAATGCCGGGGTCACCTGAAGAGACGATGACCACAGACTTACCTTCAGTCGCTAGCTCAAGGGCATGACGGGCGCGATCTAGTTCAACACGATTATCGGAAGCATGAACTGTTTTGCCTTGAGTGAATTCTTTCACTAAATTGATATAGGTTTTGTAGCCAACAAAATCTGTCGCATCTTCTAGAATTGCTTTGACTTCAGGAGACATCCATTTGGCTGCTCCAGGTCCAGTACCGATAATTGAGAGCTTTCCATTGCCGATCGGAGATTGGGAAGGAACGGTTTGATAAATTAGATAAGTAGAGCTTAGTTTAGAGGCGAGTATATCCAGTCCGATCTTACTCGAAACTACTTCAATCCTATGTGTAGCTTCATCTGCAAAGGGAAGATTGCTCTCACTTAACCAAGGCGCATCGCCGATGAGTTGTACCGATTTACCAGCCAATAAATCTGCTAAAAATGTCTTTGCCTGTTCGTCATCATTTAGCAATCGATAGCCATCGGGAGGAGCTAGTAGTGATGCCTGAAAGCGCAAATCTCCTGTGGTTGTAATCGCTGGTTGAACTTTGAGTGCATTACCAATTATCCTAGCCATTTCATTAGCTCCATTAAGCCCCCCTAATAACGGAACAACCGCACTGCCATCTTCTGCGATCGCTAGTACGGGTGGTTCGGCGCGTTTATCTGAAAGTAAAGGTGCTAGCGATCGGATTAAGATTCCTGCCGCACAGATACCAATAATTGGATGCCCTTGGCTAAATAGTTCGCTGACGGTTTCACTGAATTTATTATATTGGCGATCGGCATTTTGGGTTCGTGATGCTAGCCCGTAAATTGTGGCGTTAGTAATTACAGTTTGAATTTGTCGCGCGATCGCAATACTGCTTTCTCCTAAAATGATGATGACGGCTGGTTTCATTGTTTTGTAGCTTCTCAAGCAAATTTTGCTGTTGGCAAGTGGAAACTAATTATATAGCAATGCTCGAAGGAGTTAGGTTCAAATCAAAGCCCCAAAAAGAATGGCGACGCTTCGCGCCGCCATTCTTTTTGGGGCTTTGATTCCTAAGCAAATTTTGCATTACGCCGGCAATAGGAACCAACAACTTTTGAAAAGTTTTACAAAGCAAAACTTTTCAAAAGTTATTGTGACCTTAATGAATGTCATAACCAAATAAATTCGGATCAGCTCCATCGAGTTTGAGATCCGCTAAACCATATTCAGCCCAACGCCGCGTTACCATATCTGCCACGTCAGGATCGCTCTCTAATGGATCGCCCCAATCGCGATCGGTCTCAGGATAAATTTTTGTCGTCGCATCAATCCCCATACGTCCCCCTAATCCTTCCTTTTCACAAGCAAAGTCGAGAGAGTCAAAGGGATTGTCGGGCAAGATAAATACATCACGGGTGGGATCGACCTTGGAACTGAGTGCCCATACCACTAAGCGCGGATCGCGAATATTGATCGTGTGGTCAACGACAATCACAAATTTGGTATAGGTAAACTGTGGGAGAGCGCTCCAAAATGCTAAAGCCGCTCGTCTTGCCTGTCCTGGATAGGATTTTTTGATGGAAATAATTGCTGCCTTATAGGAAAGCGCTTCCATTGGTAAGAAGAAGTCGGTGATTTCGGAGACTTGTTGGCGCAGGATAGGCGTATAAATTCGATTTAAGGCGATCGCGATCATTGCTTCTTCCTTTGGAGGCAAGCCGCTAAAGGTCGTTAAGTAAATTGGATCTTTGCGATGGGTCATGCAATGGAATCTTATCAAAGGCGCTTGTTCATTGATACCGCCGTAATAGCCCATGTGATCGCCAAAGGGACCATCAGTTCCCACTTCGTCTGGTGTAATCGTTCCTTCTAAAACATATTCAGCACAGGCGGGAACTTCTAAATCTAGGGTTTTACATTTGGTAAGCTGTACCCCTTCATTACCATAGAGACCCGCAAAAATCCATTCTGAAAGATCGATCGGAATTGGAGTTGCCGCCGCCATGATTAATACTGGATCGACCCCGATCGCGATCGCAATTTCTAACTTCTTACCTGCCTCTGTTGCCTTTCGTAAATGTCTGGCTCCACCGCGTACAGAAAGCCATTGTACGGTCATCGTATTTTTTGATTGCTGCTGCAAACGATATACGCCAACATTGGGAATGCCATTCTCCACATCCTTGGTAATTACTAGAGCCAAAGTTACAGCACGTCCGCCATCTTTAGGATAGGGTTTGAGAATGGGAATCTGATCGAGATCGACATCATCTCCTTGTAAAACGACTTCTTGACAAGGTGCGTTACCAAATAGAAGTTTCTGTGGACGTGATTTGACAACATCAAAGAGAATTTTGCCGAATTCGATCGCTTGGGAGATTTTTTTCGGTGGCTTTGGACTTTGAAGCTTGCCTAACTTCACGCCAAGCACTTCTAATTCTGATTGCTCCTTCATGCCCATAGCCCAGCAGACGCGCTCCACTGTACCAAGCAAATTCACGGCGACAGGCGTTTTATAGCCCTTGACATTCTCAAATAACAGCGCGGGGCCTGCTGACTGCAAAAGGCGATTGCTAATCTCGGCAATTTCTAATTCAGAATCGACAAGGGCTTTTACACGATGTAGTTGTTTGCGTTCTTCGAGCAGATTAAGAAACGATCGCAGGTCACGGGTCATAGGGTTGGCTGGAGAAGTTAGGCAGAAGTATTAAACTATTGTAACTAAATGTTACGTCCCTTCTATAAACCTAAACTTTTGGCATACTCACAATCTGCATTTGCCCCTTCCGCATCACCGATTTTTGCTTTTGCCATGCCCCGATTGAAGTAAGCAGGTGCAGCGTCGGGTGCTAGCTCAATTACCTTGGTGTAGTCCTCGATCGCCCCAGCATAATCCCTAATCTCCGAGCGATCGTAGGCGCGATTGTAATATGCCTCGGCATAGTTAGGATCGATGGCGATTGCGGCAGTATAGTCGGCGATCGCTCCGTCAAAATCGTCGTTTTCAGCACGTTCCATGCCGCGCTCGTTATACGCCTCTGCGGAATCTAATTTATCCGTCATTACTTTAAAAATTGATTAGTGTAATTACTGACTGTAATTTTCTCCTAAGATATAGCAATAAACCCAGAAATTATAAGGGCGTACGAAGTACGCCCTTATAATCTGCCTATAAAGCTAATGCCTGCTGTATGAATTCCAAGCTAAAACTACCAATTCCCCAATTTTTGCAACTATGGTGGCACAGTAGCCAAACGAAATTTTTTCAACTAATTAGTCCCTTGCAGACATGGCGCGAAGGTAGTCGCTTGCTAAGTACGCGATTTTTAGGATGTTTGCTGGTTGTGCTACTAGCAACTTTACCGTTTCTCGAAAATGCTCAAACTGGTGTAATTGGTGGATCGGTGGCGATCGCGTGGTTATTGCTATGGCTAAGCGATCGGCGAGACTCTCCCGATGAGACAGTCCCCCTTTGGACACCGATCCATTTGCCATTGATGACCTATTGGGCGATCGCCATAGTTGCCACTTTAGTTTCGCCTGTGCGCGTTGCGGCGATCGATGGCATGTTGAAGCTAACTATCTATATGTTGGCATTTGTATCATTGAGTCGCCTAATGCGCTTGGGTTGGCGATCAATTTTTGTGGGCATATATCTGGTTACGGCATTAATGGTGTGCGCTTACGGTGTGCAGCAATGGTATCTTGGCGCTCCAGAACTAGCTACATGGACGGATGTCACTTCCGAAACCGCAGGAATTACTCGCGTATATAGTTTTTTGGGCAATCCAAATTTGCTGGCAGGATATTTGATGCCAACTCTGCCGTTAGGCGCGATCGCGGCGATTCATTGGCGTAGTTGGGGTATGAAAGGATTAGGCGCAACTGTCGCAATTTTAGGAGCCTTTTGTATCACCCAAACCCAAAGTCGCGGCGGATTAATGGGGCTTGCCGCAGCTAGTTTTACTTTAGTGCTGTTATTAGTGTACTGGTGGGGCAAACGCTTGCCGAATTGGACTTTGCCTGCTGCCTTTGGTGGCACGGCAGGGGCGATCGCGTTAGGAACTATCCTTGTACCCACTCTCCGCAAGCGCGTTGGTAGCATCTTTGGAACCGATGATAGCAGTAATGCCTTTCGGGTTAATGTCTGGATGTCGGTGCTGAATATGATCAAAGCTAAACCGATTTTGGGAATTGGTCCTGGCAATAAGGCTTTTAACTTAATTTATCCGCAATATCAGCGATCGGGCTACAGTGCTTTAGGGACGTATTGCGTGCCATTAGAAATTACGGTTGAGACAGGAATTATTGGCTTGATTTGCTATAGCTGGCTGATATTTACCATTTTTCGCCAAGCTGCGATCGTACTTAATCGCTTGAGAAGCGATCGCGATTCTAGCGGATTATGGATTATTGCCGCGATCGCCACTCTCCTTGGGATGATGGTTCACGGCTTAGTCGATACAGTCTGGTATCGTCCTCAAGTGCAATTACTATGGTGGTTAGCGATCGCAATCATTAGCAGTTTCTACGTTGCTCCAATACCAAATCAGGAATCAGCAATTAGTGAATGAAAGACAAGCTATTTGAGATGCTTATTCCCAAACGACCATTATCACTTCAGGCAAAAGCTCAGAATCTACAAGCTTGGAAAGATTATGTATATGGTCGTGCAAGAGAGGAGTGGAAACATGGCACTCCCTATTCGAAATTGGGGATTCGCTTAACTTTAGTTTATTTATGTGGTGATTCACCAGCCGATATCGATAATATAGTTAAACCAATACAAGATGCGTTGGTAGGAGTTGTATATGCGGATGATTTACTTATTGCTGATGTCGATAGCCACAGAAGATTTATTACAGATGGCATCGATCTCATAAATTTGCCAAGACTTTTAATTCAAGGTGCTGAATCTGGAGAAGAATGCGTTTATGTAAGTGTTAGTTTGTCAGAAAATTTAGAGGTGTATCTATGACCATAACAAATCAATCTTTACATGAACAACAGAAAATTCAGTCTACTGCTCAACAATTAGAGGAGCGTGGATACAGAGTTGTTACTGAACCCTCAAAATCAGATTTACCATTTAATTTAGGTGGATATCTTCCTGATTTAATTGCAACTAAAGATGAGCAAGGTATAGTTTTTGAGGTCAAACCTAGTTTCAAGCGTATTTCTATTGATCGATTGCAAAATATTGCTGAACAAGTTGCATCTCATGATGGATGGCGGTTTGTATTAATGACTTTGGATGATGAGAGTGAGGAGGTTTTACCATTAGATAGAAAAGACTTTCCATATTGGCAGGATTTACAATCTCGATTATTAAAAGTAGATACTCTTATTCAGGAATCACTTTTTGAGCCCGCTATTTTATTTCTTTGGAGCATTTTAGAAGTACTACTTCGCAAAAAAGCAGTAATAGAAAATGTCCCCATTGAAAGGCTTCCTGCAAATAATTTACTAGATCATCTTTATTCAAGAGGACAAATTTCGATGGATCAGTTTGAAGTTTTCAAGGATTTTTTAAAACTTAGAAATAAGACTGCTCATGGCATCATTACACCTACAGATGCTACAGGGGAAATGTTGATTTTAGCTAACCATACAATTAAATCCTTAGTGAAAGAGTGGGAATTAGAAGATCCTTTTTCTTTATAAGTAATAGAGAGGCGCAAAGCGCTTCTCTATTTATTTGATATATAAGCTTTGCAAAGTGGGAATAAACGAGGGATAGGAAATAGCGGCGGATTCAGCACGATTGATGGAAGTTTTGCCTTTGGCAACTAGGGCTGCGATCGCCAGACTCATTGCAATTCGATGATCGTCATAGCTTTCCAATTCATTACCAGTCAGTGCCTTACCTCCAACAATTTCCATACCATCAGGATGCTCGGTGACATTTGCACCTAGTTTCGTTAATTCCTTCACCATTGCTACGATGCGATCGCTTTCCTTTACGCGCAATTCTTCTGCATCTTCGATAATTGTCGTTCCTTCTGCACAGGTAGCCGCGATCGCTAAAATGGGAATCTCGTCAATCAGTCTCGGAATGACTGCGCCGCCAATCTTACAAGCTTTGAGCGCCGCAGAACGAACATGCAAATCAGCAACTGGTTCACCAGTCACTTCACGCTGATTTTCATAGGTAATATCTGCACCCATTTCGGCAAGAATTTCTAAAACTCCTGTACGGGTAGGATTAATACCAACATTCTCGATTACTAGATCGGAATTAGGAACTATTGATGCTGCCACCAGCCAAAAAGCCGCCGAGCTAATATCACCAGGAACTGTCACCTCTTGTCCGACTAGTTTTGCGCCACCTTTCACAGCAACAGTGTTTGTATCAATATCAACGGTGACTTTTGCACCAAAGGCAGCCAACATCCTTTCGCTATGATCGCGCGATCGCTCTGGCTCGGTGATAATCGTTTCACCATCAGTCATCAAGCCAGCCAGCATAATGCAGGACTTGACCTGAGCTGATGCGACAGGTGATTGATAGTGAA
>CAIJEA010000494.1 GCA_903819605.1 uncultured cyanobacterium
GGGTTTTATGTCTTAACTTACTTAGCTATCGCTATAACTTTGGCTCTTATTTGGGCTTTAATGAAATCTTGGCAATATTAAGCAATTTTTCAATTTTCTAAATCTATGGCTGATTTACCTGATTTGCAAGTGATCCAAGATGTATTAAAACCTGTTAAAGATCCCGATCGCCAAAAAAGCATTATCGAACTAGATATGGTGCGCGATATTGCGATTAAGTCTAATGGGGTGGTCAGCTTTACGCTGTTATTAAATGATCCCAATAGCCCCAAGCGCGATCCTCTAATTCAAGAATGTAAAAATGCAATCAAGGCGATCGCCACAGTTAGCGATGTCTGGGTCAAAGTAATCGCCAATAGCCCTGCGATCGCCACACCTGCCCCACCGACAAATGCCTTACAGGGAATTGAGGGGATTAAATATGTCCTAGCTATTTCCAGTGGTAAAGGCGGAGTCGGTAAAACCTCAGTTGCGGTAAATGTCGCTGTTGCCCTTGCTGACATGGGTGCAAAAGTTGGCATTCTTGATGCGGATATTTATGGACCCAATGTACCTGTGATGCTGGGGATGGAGTCAGCGCAAGTAAAGGTGGTTAAGGCTGAGAACGGTGCAGATGTAGTTGAACCAGCTTTTAATTACGGTGTAAAAATGATCTCAATGGCATTTTTGATTGCTAAGGATCAGCCTGTAGTCTGGCGTGGTCCAATGCTCAATGGTGTAATTCGTCAGTTTCTCTATCAGGCGAACTGGGGTGAATTAGATTATTTAATTGTCGATATGCCTCCTGGGACTGGAGACGCACAGCTAACGCTCACTCAGTCAGTTCCTCTCGCAGGAGCAGTGATCGTCACCACGCCGCAAACTGTATCACTATTAGATTCGCGTAAGGGTTTGAAGATGTTTCAAAACATGGGCATTCCCGTCTTGGGCATTGTCGAAAACATGAGTTATTTCATTCCACCTGATATGCCTGATAAACAATACGACATTTTTGGCTCAGGCGGTGGCAAGAAAACATCTGACGAGCTTGGTGTTGATTTACTCGGTTGTGTGCCTTTAGAAATTAGTCTGCGCGAAGGTGGCGATCGCGGTGTGCCAATTGTCTTAGGTCATCCTGAGTCTGCTTCGGCTAAAGCTTTAAGGGAGATTGCTAAGGCGATCGCTGCTAAAGTCCAAGAGTGAAACAATTAATCTCTTTTAGTTTTCTATTCGATCTAAAAATTTCCGAGGCAGCGACTCAACTTTCATATTAGCTGTGCGGAGCTAAATAGCTAAGGAACAAGTGGAAAAAAGCAAAGTATCACTAAGTTAACCAAAAATCAGATTTCCAGATTTACTTTTTTGGTACTTTGTTAATTTGGTACATTCCTAAGTAATGAATGAAAGTTTCTGTCTAGTGCACGGATTTAGGTGATTAGACAGCAATTGGCGTTGCACATATTCAGAACGATCGAAGGTCGGCATACATAAAATTCATCATAAAATGCTTTCTGAGCAAGGATTTTAAATTTAAAAATCTGAACATCATTATGAACAAGTGCAACGTCCAGAAATTTTCCGTCTAATACTATAGCTATGCTGCGAACTATTCGGGGAGACAGTTATTCAAGTTCACCTATCAGTGTCAGAGATTCAGTTGAGCAAACATTACTCATGAAGCGCTGCTTTGAAACCTGTAAAACGATTAGCATGAAGATTTCTGTTCGCAATTCATCAAAAGCAGATTAGCATACGCGATGTGCAACTATTTTTGAACTATTGATTTTAGGTCGTTTTAGCTACCCACGATTGAAACAATCGATTATCTCAATATGGAAAATCAAGGGTTTCAGACTTTTAGTTGCACATCGCGTGATCTATGTCTTCTGTTTAAGGTCATTCAATTTGAAATACTGTGAATGCAGAAATGTCTCAGTCTCCTATCCTAAGTATTTGTATTCCAGCCTATAACCGTCCAATTTGGTTTCGACGTGCTTTGCAATCTATTGTTAAGGGTAGTGAGCAATATTCATCATCTATTGAAATTATTGTTGCGGATGATTCAGATAGTCACGAATGCGAAAGAATTACATTAGAAGTTCTCGATCAATGGTCTGGTCAGTATATCTACGAACACCACTTAGTGAGTTTAGGAATGGCGGAAAATTGGAATCGTTCAATTTGCATGGCAACAGGAAGTTATATTTTAGTTCTGCATGATGATGATTTTCTCTTGAAGGGTGGTATCGCTAAGATTATTGAAGCAATTAAAGTTACAAATCATCCTGTTCTCTTATTTGGTGTTGAGGTAGTGGATGAGCAAGAGAGAGTCATGAAGCGGCAGATTTTTAAAGAAAACCAGTGTTTATCGCCAAGAGATGCTTTGATAAGCTTGTTGTCAAATTCGTCTTTTGTGAGATTTCCTGCGATCGCGATCGCGCGTTCTACTTTCACCGAAATGGGGATGTTTCGGGCGGAGTGGAAAGAACCTTGCGATCTCGATATGTGGATTAGATTATTTGGTCGATATGGCGTGTATTGCGTGCAAGATGTGACGGCAGCCTATCGATTACATTCTCAAGCTTTGACGATGGAGATGTTTAATGAGCAAACGATTGATTTGTTGTTAGGTCTGTTTGCGGAAGCTGAGCAATTAAATATTTTAAGTCCAGAGGAAATTACAACTTGTAAGGCGTTGTTTTTGTATCAGTTTATTTTAGCGGGAGCATGGCGGCAGTTAAAACGGGGAATGTTTCGGGAATTTCGGCGAGTGATGGAATTGCTAAATATTGCAGAGATTAAAAATTTAGCTTGTCCTAGAAAGTGGCGATTGTTGCGATCGGGTTTTAATTTGTTAGCCTCATTGTTTAGATGAAAATAAAAAAACCGAGATTTTTTAGCTTTCCAATTTGGTAATAACCATTGTTTAGCATTAGATATTTACGAAGAAGCCAGCTTTTATCTGGCATATCGATATATCTATCGATAATTTTGATATCTTCGGCACTAAGATTATCTTGATAAATCTCTCGAAATTTTTGAGCTTGAATAATTGTTCTTTGGATTGTATTTCTAATTTTGTCAATATTCTTAACTTTTGTCAAAATGTAGTTGATCCCCCAACGATTTGCACCAATTGTATTGTTCTGATGTTGGCGATATAATACTGTGGGTTCGTTTATATATGCTATTTTTCCCATAGTTGCAGCAATGAGAGCAATCCACCAGTCGTGCATAATTGCTTCAGTGGGAATGGTATTAATAAGTTCCTTTAAAGATTTATTAATCATCATTGTGCAACCAGTCACAAAATTTTGTACTAATAGTCTAGGCAGTAATTTTTTAGGATTGGGATCGATATTCTGATGTCTTTGAAATGA
>CAIJEA010000495.1 GCA_903819605.1 uncultured cyanobacterium
CGTGGTATTTCTCAAGAAAAGTTACCTTTGTATTTGAGCTTCTTTGAGTTTGTTCATAATGCAAAGAAGAGGGGTAAAGCTTTGTTGAGTGCTTTGCTGGTCTCTCTCCTTTCTTTACCTCCCCGAAACACCTATTGAGCCTTATTTTTTATATAGAAGGTTGACTCTTGTGCCATTCCGTTGATTGCTCATAGCCATAGGCAACTTGCAGCAATACATCTTCTCGCAAAACATTAGAGATCATTTGCAAACCGATCGGCATCCCTTTGGAGTCAAATCCACAAGGAATGCTAATTCCTGGAAGTCCAGCCAAATTAACAGGAATTGTCATCAAATCTGATAAATACATCCCAAGCGGATCTTCAGTCTTGCTACCTGCTTGGAAAGCAGTAGTTGGAGCGGTGGGACTAACTAAGACATCAACCTGTTCAAAAGCTTTTTGGAAATCTTGAACGATTAGAGTTCTTACTTTTTGGGCTTTGAGGTAATAGGCATCATAGTAGCCAGCCGATAGTACATAAGTCCCAATCATGATCCGTCGCTTCACCTCTGCGCCAAACCCTTGTTCGCGGGTATTTTCGTACATGCTTAGTAAGTTTTCAGCATTTTCGTCACGGAAGCCATATTTTACGCCATCGTAACGGGCGAGATTGGCTGATGCCTCGGAGGGAGCAATGATGTAATAAGTCGGTAAGCCATAACGGAAGCGAGGACAGGAAATTTCGATTACTTCAGCACCCATACTCTCGAAATGTGCGATCGCTTTTCTAACAGCAATTTCAACTTCGCTATCCAAACCTTCGCCAAAGGTTTCCGTAATTACACCAACTTTTTTACCCTTAAGTGACTGAGTTAAATCTGGTGTTAGTAAAGCGGCATAGTCTGGTACTGGTGCGTTAATGCTAGTCGAGTCTTTGGGGTCATACCCTGCGATCGCTCCCAAAAATATCGCTGCATCTTCAACCGTATTTGCAAAAGGACCTATTTGATCGAGTGAGGACGCAAATGCAACCAGCCCAAATCGCGAGACCAGACCATAAGTGGGTTTTAGCCCAACTACACCACAATAGGAAGCAGGTTGACGGATCGATCCACCTGTATCTGAACCTGTAGCAATTACACATTCACCACTAGAAACTGCTGCCGCCGATCCACCTGATGAACCACCAGGAACATAGTTTGTATTCCAAGGATTAGCCGTGAGTGCGATCGCCGAATTTTCAGTAGAGCTACCCATTGCAAACTCATCAAGGTTAGTTTTCCCGACCATTACGGCTCCAGCCGATCGCAATTTTGCTGTAATTGTCGCTTCGTAGGGTGGGACAAAATTTTTCAACATATTAGAGCCACAGGTAGTGGGCATACCCTTGACACACATATTGTCTTTGATGCCGATGGGAACACCTGCGAGGCTTGGTAATTTCTCACCCGCCGCGATCGCGGCATCTATTGCTCTTGCTTGGGCGATCGCCACTTCTGGGGTGACAGTTACAAAACTATGTAATTTCGGCTCTAGCCGATCTATGCGGTCTAAAAACTCTTGAGCAATTTCGGTTGCTGATCGCTCTTTGTTTAGTAAGGTTTGGCGAATTTGGGCGATCGATGACATAAACAATCTGATGGGTTATTGGGCAGAACCCCAATTATAAAACCAAACCAGCTAATGCTAGCGATTTGACGAGTTCATTCACTGAGCCAGCTAAAAACAGTTTCTACGGTTAATTGCAAATCATTAGCAAAGTCAATCATTGGTAAAACTTGTTCAGGGCGATCGTATATTTGCAGAGCTTGATTGGCACGATAAATAAAGGTTACTTTATCATCAGGATCGAGTAACCATGCTATCTCAGTACCATTCTCAAGAGCAAATAGTATTTTTTTGACTAATTTAGTGTGGCTTTGATCTGGTGACAGAATTTCAATCATCCAGTCGGGAGGAAGGTTGAAAACATTAGCGATTTCTCCATTGGAATCGCGCACAATCCGATGCCATCGAAAGACTGATATATCAGGCACTATGGACATCCCACCAAAGGTGCAACGCAATTCTGAGAAAGCTCTGGCAATGCGCTTAGGTTTTAAAGCAGAATTAATTGTGGTAGCAAACTCTGTCTGAATCGCACTATGTTTTCCTTTGGGCATTGGTTTCTGAATTATTTCACAATCAAAATACTCACTTTCTGGCTCCGTCCCAGGGTTTGCCAAAAAGTCTTCTAGTGAAAAAGATTTGACGGCTGCATGTACCATTGTTTTTTCGTTGACTTGTAATATTTTAGGCTGATCGCTCTTTATTGATTTCTTGGTTGATTAAGATTTGGTATATCTCGCTTGGCATCTCAATATCTAAATCGTATATATATCATGGCTGCAAATATTCATGTTAATATCATGAATATTTGCATAATATTGAGGGGTTAAGTTTATGTCTTGGCGTTTCCTTGTTCTGATGATTTTAGCCTTTACGATTTATCTGAGGAAGGAATCATTATCTAGATTATGCCGAACCTGTCGCCCAATCATCAACACAGGTCGCACCTAAGTTAGCACAGGCTTATTTGGATTACTATAATCGCGCTGTGGGAAAACAGAACAGGGGGACAATTATGGTGCGATCGCTGACTGCAACGAATCCATCCATCTCAACCCTAACCTTGCCGAAGCTTACAACAATCGCGGAAGTGCGAAGTCCAGTTTAGAAGACAATCAAGGAGCCTTAGCAGATTTTCGATACGCAGCACAACTATTTCAGCAACAGGGAAATACAGAAGAGTATAAAAAGGTTCTCGAAAATATCGAGGTGGTAGAGAGATCTATTTGACAAGTAAATCGGCTCAAATTTCATCAGTAACATAAATAATCTAGTGGGTTATTAAGCCAAATCCTGATGATAAGACCAAACTAGCTAATGCTAGAGATCACGAAATTAACAATTTTCTGGACAAGTGCTGAGAAAGCAAATACAATATACCCGCAAATTAAGGTACGTTCGCACCCATTGGAGGTCATTATTCCTGAACCGCTAACCCTGACTGTGAGTTTAAGAGGCAGCCGCGAAGTCAAGGACACCTATCAATTGATCCGCCTCACAGGTCTTCTAGACGCATTTTCTGAGCCAGCCTTTAAAAAGGTCATTGGCAAATGCGTTGAGGATGGACCTACTAATGTGATTCTAGATCTATCAACCATTGATTTTATAGATAGCTCAGGACTTGGGGTTTTAGTGCAAATGGCAAAGAAAACTCAAAACTTGAGTGGTACACTCCAGATTATTACCAATCCTAGGGTCACGCAAACTGTCAAACTGGTTCGTCTAGATCAGTTTCTGTCTTTACAGACTTCGATTGAAAATGCACTTGAAAAGCTTGACCAAACTAAGAAAGACTAGGTACGGTCAAAAAACAGAGATAGAGATATGACATAGTGTAAGGTTCTAGCTTAAATTGAATAAAAAATTGAGCAAGATTTTATGCTAGATAATATTTAGATAAATTAAGCGGGGCAAATTTTTTATACATGAGGTTTGTAGTGAGGTTGCAAACTCTAATCAACTTAGTTGATTTTGAAATATTGTCAAAATCAGTCTCAATCAACTTATGATGTAAATAAGACAAAATTACAGACATTGATGGGCAAGCATAGCTTGCCCATCAATGTCTGTAATGCAGAACTTGCTCTGATCACAAGTATGACTTTTTAGAGATATTTCGCTGTATGAAATTATTCAAAAAGTTATAAATTTGGTAAATTTTAGAGTGCTTTAGACCTAAATGTTACATGGTTGACTATTTTGGCTAAATATAATTTAAACCACCCAGTCATTCTGTAATGGCATTCTTTCGTAATGTCTTTTAGTCCAATTGTTGACAACATCTCTGATATACCAGCCTCTTCTCTAGCCTATATTGGAGATGCTGTTTATGAACTGCAAATGCGGTTGCATTATCTACTGCCGCCACGTACTGCCAAACAATATCACCAACTTGTAGTTAGCCAAGTTCGGGCCGAGCAACAAGCAAAACTTCTTGAAAAACTCGATCTCACAGATTTTGAGTCCGATCTAGTCAGACGCGGACGCAATGCTGCGGGATCTCCCCCACGTAAAGTCAATCCCAACATTTATCAAAAGGCTACAGGCTTTGAGGCATTAATTGGGTATCTTTACCTAACCGATCGCGATCGCCTCGACCAAATTTTCACTCAGCTACTTCGTCACATCGATACCCCAGCGCCGCCATGACAACGCAACCCAGACTGAAATCCAAATCCGACAAGAATTCCGAGAGAGATAGGAGTTACGAGAAACGCTCCGAAAAGTCTTTTGATAAGTATTCAGACCAACGTTCTGATAATCGCTCCGATCGTAGTACGGGCAAATATACCGATAAGCGCTCTGATAGCCGCCCAGAGAGAGGGGCTGAGAAATCCTTTGATAAACCCTACAAATCTGAAAAGCCTTACCAATCTTCAGCTCGAAATTTTGACAATCGTTCCGATAATCGTTCTGAATCTAAATATTCAGGCAAATCAGACAAGTACTCAGATCGTCGTCCTGAGAAGAGTTTTGACAAACCCTTTGAGAAGCGCTTTGAATCATCTGCGGAACCAAAATTTGAGCGCAAGTTTGACAAGCCTGTAGGCAAAAAATTTGGTGACAAATTTGCTGAAAAGAAGTTTGGCGATAAAAAGTTCAGCGATAAGAAATTCGGTGACAAAAAGTTTGGCGATAAGTTTGGCGATAA
>CAIJEA010000496.1 GCA_903819605.1 uncultured cyanobacterium
CAAAATCCAGAAGAAAGTTGCGGCGAAACTCTTTTCTAGTTTTTATGTCTTAACTTGCTTATCTATAAAAATCTTACCTTTTCTCTTATTGTGAATTTCGATCGCTTAAATTCCTATAAAGCCCCTGTACGCATAATTCTTTTCTTATTAACCTTGCTGGTGATATGGCTACCGATCGCCGCGCCACTGCACCTCATTTTTGGTGAATCGGTCGGGGTCGCACTCACAATTTTGCTATATTGCGGATTTTTGGGATTAATTTGGTTCTGGGGGCGTAAGATTTCTAAATATGCACAGCCTTTTCGATACTACGGATTAGCTTTCACTGGAAAAAATGGGCGTGATTTTTTGTTTGGACTGGGATTGGGCTGCATAACATTAATTATTTTTTGTTTCTTGCAAGTTAGCCTTGGCTGGCTGGCAGTACAAACTACTACTTGGCAAGCACCATTATCGGCAAGACTATTACCAGCGCTCGGTGTGTACTTTGTGGACTGGCAAGGTGCAATTTTACCAGGTCTATTAACTTCGGTTGGTGTAGGATTTGCCGAAGAAATGCTTTTTCGAGGCTGGTTGCTATCTGAGCTAGAGCGAGATTACTCCAAAAAAACTGCTCTAATTTCGGCAAGTCTAGTTTTCGCAATTTTACATTTCATCAAGCCACTTAACGTAATTCTGGCAACATGGAGCCAATTTGTCGGTTTAGTAATGCTTAGTGTCGCTCTGGTACTGGCAAGGCGAAGATGTAATGGCAGATTGGGCGTATCAATCGGTTTACATAGTGGCTTGGTTTGGTGCTACTACGTCGTGAATACTACCCATTGGCTAAAACCAACAGGGGCAGTACCAGAGTGGGTTACTGGCATTAACGGTAATCCTATTGCTGGGGTGATGGGGATTGCCTTTTTAAGCGCGATCGCGATCGGGTTTAGCTGGGTGCCAAAAAAAATCTAATGTATTAGCTCAAGCCCACCGCATAAAACTTCCAGCGCTTTGCGATCAAAACCAACAACTGCGCTTCCCGTACATAGGGCAGCGCAGTTGTTGGTCTGTTTTTTAATTCGACTAAGGTACTTAGATAAGAGGCTTAAGCCCTTTGTCTATTATAAATTTGTTTTTTCTTGAAATAACTCTTGCAAGTATTGCAATAAGTGTATATGATTAGATTCGCTTGGAATACAACCAAGTAAAGGGTCGATGCCCGAGTGGTTAATGGGGGCGGACTGTAAATCCGCTGCGTAAGCTACGTTGGTTCAAATCCATCTCGGCCCATCTTAAAAAAAGAGTTTAAATTCTGTTAATTCAGCAATTTAAACTCTTTTTTATTTCTATTACCACAATTCTCTAACTACTCCCCCTTTCAGTGAATAATAGACCTGTTGGGAAACAAAAGCGAGTCACAGAGGCGATTTTACTTTTTCTATTTTTAAGCAGTATCTAAATAGAAGTTCCATAAACCAGCCGCAATCAACATGAGACGGTCATCAAAATCAGGTACAGGATTACGATACGTTGCTGTTACAGAATTATATCGTTTCATCCCTGCGTGGGCATGTTCACATTTCACTTGTTGATGGCTAAATTCTCGATTCTCCTGCTTCTGAGATTCAGTCAAATCTTGACCTTTTGGCTTTTTGTGAGGTAACTGTACATTTACAAACTCGTTATGTAAGTCCTGATAACCCAAATCTCTCTCAATCACTTGGACCCAATTGTGCGTGCAGGAGCGGTCAAAGCCAAATAAAACACTCATTAAGTCAAATCTGGAATAGCATTTGCAGTACAACAAGATAAAAAACAATTTGTCTGCACTGGTTTTCAGTGTTGCTTTCCGACCCACTGCTGCTGCTCGCCATCGTCTTTTCTGGGCAGTGTTTCCTGATATGCTTCTTCAAAACTTGGCATCAGTGACTAGAATGCTTGCTAGTTTAATCCTGTGGTTGCTCGTATTTGCCTATCTTGTTTGAGAATCTTTTCAATATTTATCATCTTTTTTATGCGTGTCTTGGGAGGATGATACCCGATATCAAGCCTCCACTATAGTTCAATTTATTGAACTTATAGCTTTTGTATTTGTATAGATTGAATTACAGAAATAAATGTGAAGTTGCTTCTATACATCAATATTGTTTCTCGACAGGGCTATTACATATCCAAACCTGTAAAGTTGCGCCCCGCAGGGGCGCAACTTTACAGGTTTGGGTAATTTATTTTGCACAAGTACTTAGTGAGTAAATTATGGAATGGCTCGAACGTTTAGAGATTGGACTGAGCAGCATTGCAAAGCTAGCTAAGCTTTGTATCGAAAAATGAAATCACTTAAAGAGTAGCGAACTCAGACTCTAGGCGATCGCTATCTCGCTCCATTTCCATTTCTAAGACTGAGGTAGATTGTTGAGCTTCTTGGAAATAGATAATGTCTTTGCGGGGATCAACTTCACCAGTTTTGATTCGCAGATTATCGCCCACTTGAATCTGACGATTAATTCGCATTGGTAATTTCAAGCCCAAATCTTCGATTAGAACTAGAGCTAGCTTTTCATTTTCGCGCAACCAGTCCAGCATCAACGCTTCCCACACCACATCCTTGTTGCGGCGCAAATATTCTAAACTCCAATATTTGACAGACTGACGCTCAACCTGATTGGCATCCCAAATTGCGGGGTCGATCGCCTGCAAAATTTCAGTAAGTCTTTCCGCTGTAAATGGCAAAGGCTCTCCACGCAAAAAAGCTTTGATTTGCCAATGAGCCAGTAAATCGCTATATCGACGAATTGGTGAAGTCACCTGTGCATAAGCATCGAGTCCTAAACCTGCATGGCGTGAGGCATATAGCCCCAGAGAGCCTTTAGTCATGCAGCGACAAATCGCAAATTCGCGAACTGGTCCCGATGGTAATTGCATCAGTGTATCGAGGGGCGGCAGTTCGGGCTGTTCTTGGTAGCGATAGGGGATGGGAATATTATTGGTTTGCGCGAATTTGGCGGCGACTTCACCTGCGAGGATCATCATCTCCGCCACCAGTTGACGCGAGAATGTGTCTTCCATCAGTTCTAAGGTCAGGCGATCGCCATTTTTAGAGTCAACCTTAACGCTGGTATCAGGTAAATGAATTTCGATCGCACCCTGATCGAGTCGCCATTTTTTGCGGAGGCGAGCAAAGTCGGCAAGGCGATCGAGATCGTCTTCCACGCCTAGTTGTAGCATTTCCTCGACATCTTCATAGGTGAGGCGATAGTTAGGTTTCACCAAACTTGCCACAATCTCATAATTAGCAACTGCACCGACTTCATCAAGATCGACTGCAAAAGAGATTGCATGACAGACCTTATTCTCGATCAAGCTCATAGGCCCAGCCGCTAGCTCAATCGGGAACATCGGGATCACCCCTGTGGGCAAATAGACACTAGTTCCGCGCTTGCGAGCATCTTTGTCTAGAGGACTTTCAGGATCGAGCCATCTTGTTGGATCGGCAATATGAATCCAAATACGTTTTTTCCCATCAGCAAGAGTCTCAATACTCAGACCATCATCAATTTCAGTTGTGCTGATGTCGTCAATTGTATAAACATGCAGATGCGTGAGATCGCGCCGCAAGTCTCCCATACTGTCAGAAATTGGTGCAGTAAAACATTCTTGAGCAGCGGCAATCAATTCATTAGCAAACCGAATCGGAATTTGACTACGCAGTAAATTTAGGTTTTCATGTTCGCTCCAAATACCTAGATCAACTAGCATTTGGAAAGCAGCTTGTTCATTTTTAGAACGTTTGGCAAAACTTAAAAGCTCTTGAGCCGCAGCTTTGTCTGAGGCTTCGTCACCATGAAGGGCATAACGTTCTAAACAATCTAGCCGACTGCGATCGCTGGTAGTCCATGTTACGTCGCTGCCTGCAAGTTTATCGGTAAGCTTTTGCTGAAATTCTTCCAGTAACTTAGTTCTTTGAGCAGCCGCTTCTGCCTGATGCTTTAGTTCTGCAACCTGCGAACTCGATCGCGGTTCATACAAATCACCTTTCTGTTTAAAGTAAATCTTGTCATTAATCAACAAACAGTAGGAAGCATAGGAAGTAACAGAAGATATTTCTGAAAATAGCAGATTAGCAAGATCGTTGGGGCTAGTTGCTTGGCTATCTTCGATCAAAATTTCCCATGCCACTTCTAGGCTAGAAGGATCGAGAAATTTCTCAACTTTTTGTAAAAATGAAGGGATTTGCAGATGGTTGAAACTTGTACTTTCACCACTAGCTTTGATGGTGTAATTAATTTCGCGGGGATGGATGGTGTGTGTATTACCATTTTCATCGATCGCTTGAAAGTGTTTCTTGCCTTCAGGACGATCGATTACGACAAGGCGGCGATCGCCATGCAATTTTACTTCGACTAGTGTACCTTTTTCCAAAATTGCCCCTTGTCCACCAAAGCCAAAAAATTTCTCTAGTATTCTACCTTTTTTCCCTAAGCTTTGCGCCCCGCTAAAAAAGAGAGGCAGTGCTCTGCACTGCCTCTCTTTTTTAGCGTTATGGCAAAAAATGACTACGAAATTTCATACTGCATAGCATTAGCGATCGCCCCGATGGAAACCGCCGCGATCTCAGCTTGATAAGAACCAAGGGTATCTAATGTTGATGTTGTTGGTTGTTTTGGAGCTGCAATCATAGCAGTAGCCAAAACTAGTAAGGCAATACTAGATTTGAGACTAAAAGTGCTATTCATCTTCATATTCCTCCAACAATATAGTCTTAATGTTCTCAATGACTCAATTTTGCGTCTTTTTGTTTCCTGAGCCTAAACTACATAGCAGTCCTAAATCATTTGTGAGAAAGGCAAGTGGCTTAAGCCCCTTGTTATAAAATTCTGTTTCTCATGACTCATTTAGGATTGCTATATCTATATAACTATCCTTAATTTCACTGATTGACTTTAAGAATATGTATAAGCAATCATTTTAATGATGCCTATAATAATCACTAACTTCAAATAAGAATGTAATTTAGATGTCAAGTTTAAGGTGATCTTAATCACATTCAGAGGTATTGACTCCAAATTTATGACAGGCTTATTTTATTTATGAGATTCATTATAGTGTTCGATTTTTTTAGTCGTTAGTTTAAGCCGACTAAGCTTAGGGAAAGCCTCTCACATATTGGCTAAGATCGCTATATGTTTTTTGTTAGTGTGTAGGCGTAATAAAGTTGACCCTATAAAACCCTATAGAGTAAAGATATTCTTTACATTTTTTTCTACTGTATAGGGATAATTAAAAAGTGAAAAGCACTATATGGGTGATTTAGTTTTGGGGGTAGAGTCTTTTAATGTAGCGGTTAATTTGAGATTGAGCATACGCCTTAGCCTGTGCAGAATTAGCAGTTACAAGGACTGTCATATCTGTTCCTAGAGGATTTACGGTTGGATTAATTTGTTCAGACTCAGAAGCATCAGCAATTTCTAAAGATTGTTCGGCGATCGCATCAGTGGGAATTTCCATCTGGGTTTCCGTAATTGTCCGTTCGACGGAGTTAGCAACTACACTTTCAGCAGTAGCGGTGACACTTGTATGCACATAAGTCTCTGTAGTCGATCGCTCAACAATATTGTCAGCCACTCCATCTAGAGTATTTTCTACAGTACCTTGTCGAAATCCTGATCCCTGCATAAACTGATTACCTACAGGTTTCGCAGATGAATAAGTATGCGTAAATGAATGGTTTGTGGGTGATGTGTAGCTATTTTTAATCTCTAGTTCTTGAGCGATCGCAGGACTGACTTCTTTCTCAACTGAACTTTGCTCTAAACCACTAATTAGAGAGCAAGGTGGCACAATTGCCCCTCTAGCAATTACGGCGCGAACAATTGAGCTTGAAGCCCCAATACAAGCTCCTTCGCCAATTTTACTATTTCCATAAACCAGAACTCCCGCCCCCAAATTAGCCCCCGCCCCGATTTCTAATAGCCCATCTTGAGCATGAATTACCGCCCCCATTCCAATACATGCACCTGCCGCAATAGTTATACGCCCACCCAGATCAGCTTGGATTAATACACCCGATGCGATCGCTGCTGTTTGATCGATTACTACATCCCCACACACGTAGGAGCGAAAATCTCCGATCGGTTCTAATGGTGGTAAGTAGTTGGCTTGAGTCATTTTACTTGAGTCATTTTAAAAAGGGACTTAATTTATTTAAGTTATTTCAAAGTGCCAATTTTTAAGGAGAAAAGAAATATCTAAACTCTAAAATCTATCATGGCACTACTTTCTAAATAGAGAGCCTCGCTTTGCGAGGCTCTCTAACAATAGTTAATAGTTACTTAACTGGACGTTGAATGATGCCTTCAAATACACGGCGCTTTGCCTTTGTGTCAATACCTAACAAGCGCACGTACTCATCACCATGCTCATCTAAGCAAGCTTCTAAAGCCCGAATTACTTCAGACTCATTAGCGGTAGCGATCGGTGAGCAGCTAAACCAAGAGCTAGTACGGAAATGACGCTCATCAGCATGTTCAGTCCCAATACGATAGCCTTGAGCCAAAAGTTGCCGAATCCTTGACAGCATATCAGCGCTGATCTTGCCAGCACTTCCACCACCATAGGAACCATTACTAGAGTTACTGACTTTAACCGCAGTCCGAGTTGCTGTGATTGGTTGACCACCTGGACGATGTACTAGCAATTCCACTACACGGCGTTTTGCCTTGGTATCAACTCCGACTAAGCGGATATATTCATCACTATATTCAGCGATGTAATTTTCGAGAGCAGCGATCGCAGCCGCAGGACTGTTAGCTGTAATCGCAGGAAGTGTCTGCCAAGAAGTGGTACGGAAATGACGCTCATCAGCATGTTCGACACTAATGCGATGACCTTGAGCCAAAAGTTGACCAACAGTGGTGGATACATCATTAGCAACAGCATTACCATTGCTGGTACGAGGAGAGCTATAACTAGCTGCGGCTCCATTCCCAGACTGACCAATGCTCACAGCATTACCATCAGCGCGTTGAATGATGGTCTCAACTACGCGCCGCTTAGCTTTAGGATCAACTCCAACTAAACGGACATATTCGCCTTCATGCTCATTGAGAATGTTATTTAATGCAGCGATTACTGTAGATTCATTTGATGCATCGATCGCAGGCCCTGTCATCCATGCGGCGGAACGAAAGCGACGAGCATCAGCATACTCAGTACTAATACGATAGCCTTGGGCGAGAAGTTGACGAACTTGGTTAGCGATGTCACCATTGCTAGCATTTGCAGCACCATTTGATGAAGCTTTTGGGGCGCTGTAGCTATTGCTAGATGCCGTCGGAGCCGCATTGTTAATGACAGCAGGTTTATCGCTTGGGCGTTGAATAATTGTTTCTGTAAGACGACGCTTTGCTTTAGGATCGACTCCAAATAGGCGAACATACTCACCTTCATTTTCGACAAGAGCCGCTTGTACAGCCGAAATAACCGTCGAAGCTTCAGTTGTATGTGGGATCGCGCAGGATTGCCAAGATCCAGTACGGAATCGCCGTTCATCTGCGTACTCAGCAGCAACATGATAGCCCTGAGCTAAAATTTGTCGTATTTGCTGTGCTAAATCCCCATTCATAGGTTCATTCCTCTGTGCTGTTGTATTTGTAAGGTTCTGATTAATTTGATTAGAATTTTGCGTATTAAAATTAGCGGCAGCATTACTGCTGCTTTGATGTGATGAGTTCTCTTGTTTTTGTCGAATCGGTGTAATACAGGCAATATCAGCAGCACAGTGATAACCTTGTCTCAAGGACTCGTTGATACCGACAACATGACTTGCAAAGTTTTGGTCTGATTCCCGCACATTCGGTAGTAGATCGGCTTGTTGCTGCGTTGTGATCACGGCTCCAGAAGGAACGTATTTGCCCGCAGGAATTTCTACATCTTGGACAAGGGCATGTAAGGAAATAACGCAGCCATCTCCGACTCGCGCATTGAATACTGTTGAGCGGAACCCAATAAAGCAATTGTTCCCAACATAAGCTGGTCCATGAATCAAAGCCATATGCGTGATTGAAGTACTATTTCCAATCCAGACGGAATATTCTTTACCGTCATCGCCAATCACACGACCTTTTTCTAACCCATGGATAACAACGCCATCCTGAACGTTTGTACTATTGCCAATATGAAAAGGATTGCCCTCATCAGCACGAATCGATGTACCTGGGGCAATCAAAACATTCGCGCCGATGTAAACGTCGCCAATGAGATTGGAAAAAGAATGAACGTAAGCAGATGGATCGATTTTGGGTTCTGCCAGTTTCCTAGACCAAGGTGTAGGGGGGGCAGCAAAGCTACGAACTACCATAGTGAATCCGCACTTTTAAGACTTACCTATATCTCAATTATCAAAATTAAGAGTAATTAAGTACTTTAAAAGCGCTCCTCCAAATAAAAACTTAAGCTACAACGTCGGAGAACTATTACTTACTAGCGCTTATTGCATTCTCTCACTATATTTTTTGCTGTAGAGCGTGCGATCGCTAAGGCTAACCGTATCGATAATCGCGATAACAGCCGCATCAATCGGACGATCTGTACTATCTCGCACTTGTCTTGCACCACTACCACGAGTAAATAACACCCATTCATCTATGCCAGCCCCAACTGTATCTGTGGCAACTTCATAGTCTGAAAGTAATTGTCCTTCAAGATCGACAAGTTGCAAGAGAAGAAATTTGGTTCCAGTTAAATTGGAATCTTTGTAGTTACTGACGACAGTACCGTAAACCCTAGCGATTTGCATATTGTTGTAAGTACTTGAGCAGAAATTACTGATGACAAAACTGTGGAGGAGTGAAATGCAAGGCAAATGCGGAATAATGCCAGTCTAAGCAAATAGCTATATTGGGCAAATCCTAGAGCGATCGCGCTAGTTAAACCCTACTATGGGCGGTTCATGGGACGGATGGAGTTTACATTGTCACGGAATTGCTCGACTTCTTCGGTGTAGCGAATAGGTAGAACGTATTCGAGGTTTTCGTGAGGACGCGCAATGATGTGTGTGGAAAGAACTTGTCCACCGTTGACACGTTTTACAGACTCAGTACCTGCGGCTACTGAAGCTTGTACTTCCGATACGTCGCCACGAACGATAACGGTTACACGACCACTACCGATCTTTTCGTATCCAACCAAGGTTACACGAGCTGCCTTGACCATAGCATCTGCTGCTTCTACAACGGCAGGGAACCCGAGGGTTTCAATCATTCCAACTGCGATCGCCATAATTCATGTTCTCCTAGAAAAATAAATAATGAAATTAATGAAAATTTAGTCTTTCGATACTTTTTTTTGAGAGTGTTTTTGAGACAATCTATAAAACTCAAGTTTCGATAAATCGAAAGGTGAGGAGTGAAAAAATAATCAAAAAGGCAAGTTTAGAAAGCAAATTGCTCTACTTCTCTTGTGTAGCGAATTGGTAGCACATACTCTAGATTTTCATGTGGTCGAGCAATGGTATGAGTCGAAACGACTTCGCCACCATTAACTCGATTTGCACCTTCAACCCCAGCAGCGATGGATGCTTTCACCTCAGAGATATCACCTCTGATGATGACTGTAACGCGTCCGCTACCAATTTTCTCGTAACCCACAAGGGTAACGCGAGCAGCTTTGACCATGGCATCTGCCGCTTCTACAATTGCGGGGAAGCCTCTAGTCTCGATCATTCCAATAGCGATCGGCATAATTTAAGCCAGTGTCCTTACGACTCTCTAAAAAACTGAAGTTCTCGCGGTTGTATCTATCAAAAGATGTAGATGCACGAGCGCAACTATTGATCTTAGCTACGATCGGTTCGCTTAAAACATCAAATTTCAAATTTTTAATACAAAATAAAAATGAGATGACGCTTGGCGCACTTTTGCAGCTACTTTTTTGTAGCTAGCTTTTCGCAGCTAATTTACAGATGTTTGGTGAATCCTTGTTGTAATTAATTGCTTAATCAATCATTCAAAGATGAGCGACAAGTATTTATTACTACGGAGATAGCCATTCTAAATCTGAATAATCACAGAAATTGAATAATATTAATATATTCAACTCTATCTTTATATCTACGATAACGAGTGGCGGTACATTTGACAATATAAGCCGTCATGATAAATCTAAATAGTGCATATAATGCTGACTTATTTAGTGATTTGGGGCTGACACCCCATAAGAGAGTTGCTTTTGTCTTAACATCAGAGACTATCAGTAAAATAAATAACCAGATTTTTTGTGGTGCGGCTCCGCCGCACCACAAAA
>CAIJEA010000497.1 GCA_903819605.1 uncultured cyanobacterium
AAAAAGGTAGGGGCAATTCATGAATTACCCCTACCTTGAAATACTTTAGTTATTTAGACCGTAGGAAAGCGCTAATCGCCATAAAAACATCATTTTTAAGAAGCGCATCTCTCTTTCTCTTACTATCATCGCTATCACCCTGAATCGGTGAGATGATCGCATTAAAATCAGCTATAGCTTGATTGAAGGCAGCTTCATTAACAGTTAGAGATGAATTTTTAACCAATACAGTCCCATCAGCAGAGACCGATATCTCTCCATTATTTCTAGCAGGTGCTAAAGCTAATATTAAACTCTTAATCAAATCACCAGCTAATTCGGAACTAACACCTGCTCCCGTTAAAGAAGTAATCAATCCTTGTCCAGGTGGTGATGTGGTTAAGTCCGATGAGCTTAGGTTAATAACTGGAGGAATCGAGGGAATATTAATATTGCGTAACTCTGTATTTGTTCCTCCTGAACCAACAGTTGAGTTAGATGTCGGAGTTACAGTTACAGGAGTAGTCCCAGCTAGAACAGGTAGGCTGATACCAAAGCTGAGTAAAGATGCGAATAGAACGGAAAGTGTTTTTTTCATGTAATTTATTTGCCATTAAGGTAATTAAACCCATAGGTGACACCCAAAATCACTTGAGTTCCAGCGTTACTATTATTTGTAACATCGGAGTAGGTCAAGTTGATATTGAGAGGTAAAGTGCGATCGGGAAGGAATCCAACCGCGAAGTTTAGTCCCTGTCCAGACCAAGCAGTACTAACTGCAAACTGTGGATCTATTAGGTAACCAATACTTCCAAAAATGCCTACACCACCGTTACTATCAGATTTCCGATAAGTACCTCCACCAACGCCAGCAGAGATAATTACAGGTTTCGGATCGTCTGTATTTTCAGGATTTGTCAAATGGGATAATGTAGCAACTCCATAGACCGAAGATGGTGTGCCACCAGCATTGCTGCCATAGTTAGCAAAGTTAGTCCAACCAACAGCAACTCCAACTTGGTTGGCATTATCGCCATACACTATTTTATGAACCTTCAGATCGAATGACCCATTTTCAGCAAATCTACGAATACTGTTGATATTAAAGACTCCTTCAACCGCAAAATACTTGGTAGCGTCACCTAAACCAGTACCAAGAGCAATACTTCCATCAACTGTATCTCTCAATTTACCCGCTGTTGCACCAAAAAGACCGATAAAGCCATCGCCAGTCTCTAGCCCAAATCCACTAGGGGTTCCTGCGTTTAAGCCAGGAAGGTATGAAGGCTTGCGGATGAATGGCTCGATCTTGATAAATGGAGAATTGGAAGTCGGCGATGCCTGAGCGATTTTGACGTTGTTCTGCATAGCTTCTACCAGATCGCTATCGGGCTTGGTAGCAATCTTGATAGAAGAACTAGGCTTAAATGCCACAATCGTAGAGCTTTTCTCTTTTGATTTTAAATCATTTGCAGTGTAGGGCAGTCTGTTTGTAACCACTGGAGATTTGGTTACCTTATTTTTGGTAACCACAGAATTAGTTACTTTGGATTTTGCCACTGGAGATTTGGTTACCTTATTTTTGGTAACCACAGAATTGCTTACTTTGTCTTTAGCATCTTTAGCAACTTTGGTCTGGGTCGATGTACTATTTGTTTCAGCAGAGACATCACCAATCAGACCGATCGCACTCAATCCAACTATTGCTACTGTACATGACAGCAACAAACTCTTAAGCGTAAAGCTTTTGTTTAGCATTTATATAGTCCTCACCCACGAGCTAACTTTGCTGAATTTACTGAAATCGCGTAATCCTAGACTCAAGATACTCAGAGAGGCGATCGCTTCTCATTAACACAACACAAAAACACAAATTTTTCGGGATTGTAGCACGAATTCTTTGGAAATGAAGGCATTTAATCTTACATTATCATGTCATTAATAGTCCTTTTTTGTACAGATTTTGTTAAGTAATAGCAATGATTGGCTTCTAAAACAATGGATTGCAATAATACCCATCTCTACTCATCTGCTATTAGGAGCGATCGCTTAAGTTGTCAAAAATAACAATCAGATTTCAGTTGCGATGCATTTACCCAGAAGAGAGGCTTCGACTTCGCTCAGCCAACGTAGACCTTTGGCTGAGCGAAGTCGAAGCCCTAAATCACACATACAAATGATTCAGAACCGATATATAACTGGCTATTGCTATACTTTGTAGATAAGTATTTTAACGATCGCTATAATTATGAAAATGAAGTTATGGAGCGAGATTATTGAGCTTGACTAGGCACTTCACAAAATTATTGCGTACTGAGTTAAATGCTGTTTTGCGATCGCAAATCGATTTGTTGCCAAAAGAGACAAGTCTTTTAATTGCTGTCTCTGGGGGACAAGATTCACTGTGTTTAGCTAAACTTTTGCTAATGCAGCAGCATAAATATAAATGGAATTTAACAATCGCCCATTGCGATCATCAGTGGCGAATTGACTCAAGGAATAATGCTTGTCATGTAGAACAAATCGCTAGGGAATGGGGAATAAATTTTTGTATGAGAACGGCTGAAGTGTCACTGAGAAGTGAAGCCGAGGCAAGGGAATGGCGATATGAAATGTTGGTTGAGATGGCGAAGATAAATAAATGTGCCTATGTGGTGACAGGACATACCAAGAGCGATCGCGTTGAGACTTTGCTATATAACCTAATGCGCGGTAGTGGTGCAGATGGACTTGCCTCATTAACATGGCGGCGATCGCTAACGGATCGAATTGAATTAGTCCGTCCTTTATTAAATGTGAGTCGGCATGAAACTGCTGCATTTTGTCAAGAGAATCAAATTCCCATTTGGGAAGATAGCACCAATCAAAATCTTGACTATCGGCGCAATCGCCTCCGTTTAGAAACAATTCCCTATCTGCAAGAACATTTTAATCCACAGTTAGAAAGTGCGATCGCGCAGACAGCAGAGCTTTTGTATGGAGATGTGACGTATTTAGAGGAGCAGGCTAGCTATTTCTTTGAAGAAAATATTTCCGTGATTTGGAATGAACAATCACCTTGTTTACATCGTCAAATGTTAGCAAAGCAACCTTTAGCTTTGAGAAGAAGAATCGTCAGGCAATTTTTAGCGCGATATTTACTTCATCAGGTGAATTTTGAGGATGTATTTAGGTTCTTGAATTTACTTGATGCTCCAAATCGCTCTCAAAGCGAGCCATTTAAGGGTAATATTTCCGCATTTGTAGAACATCCTTGGATTATTCTTCGCAAATAATAATCGGTGGCTTCGACTTCGCTCAGCCACCGATTATTATTTGCTAGCTGAGCGAAGTCGAAGCTCTAGTAAAGTCGAAATCTATTTGCCGCCCAGCGCAATAAGTGCAAAGAAACTGCCGCTATTCCATAGACAATGCAATAGCATTGATGAGAGCAAATTACCCGATCGCCAATAGACAAAACCCATCACAATCCCCAAGACACTCAGAGGAATGATATCCGCAACATTGAGATGGGCTAAAGCAAAAAGAAATCCACTTAAAGCGATCGCTCCCCAAACTGGTAAAGATTTTGTAAGAGATGGAAGCAAAAAACCCCGAAATAAATATTCTTCAAAAAACGGAGCAGCGATCGCGAGGGTAGTCCAGAGCAAAAACTTTGGTAGATTATTTTGACTATCAATCAAAATTGGTAACAGGGGATTCCCACCACCTTGACCTTGAAGGAAATTTTGGCTAAGGACGGAAACAATCAGAACTATTGGAACTGCGGCAAAATATCCACCAATTCCCCAGCCTAACCATTGTAAAGAATTGATTTTAAAGTAAAACCATCCTTCTGGTAGGGGGCGATAGTTAGCAAGGCTAACTTGCAGGATCGGTAACATTGGTATCACTGAGAGTATATAGGGAATCAGCACTAGTAATGCTTGGAGTGTAAAGTCTTCCCCAACTCTTGATTGAATACCTAAAATCTCGAATATCAATGGTAGAAACAATTGAGTCATTAGGCAAAATGCGGTAAACCATAGAACCATGACTTCCCAAGTTGTTGCAATTCCCCAAGGTACTTGCCAATTAGTTGGTTTGGAAGCTGGATTTTGCGCTGTTTCTGAATTAAGGGATTTTGTATAAAATGGAGAAGAGGTACGAAAGAAAATCCATTGAACGATTAGCCCTATCCAAAGTAAACTTCCAACACCTCCACCGATTAAAGGAATTGAATTGACAACAATTAAGCGATTGATCGCTAATGTTGCTTCTATTTGTGCTTGTTCTTCAAGCTCAGGTAGTTTTTCAGTTCTCTGCTGAGATTGATAGAGCTTCGTTAACGCTATCTTACGATACCAACCATCAAGGGTGCGGCGAATTTGGGTTTCGGCATTAGGAAATAGCATTGTTGGCTCCGACCAAAGTCCTTTGAGGATTTGGGCAGTTAATCCATAGGAAGTCATTGATTGACCTTCTAACGTTGTCACACTTTCCCATGTAGCGATCGCCCCTTGGATATCACCAGTTTGTACTTGCAGCAATCCTGCACGCACACTTAATTCACTAATGCTAGTTTGCTTTTTTTGGCGTTGTTTGCTAAAAGACTGCGAATCATCATTGTCTGAATCATTATTTAGAGATAAGCGATCTAGATTAGTGAGAGCAGATTTATTAGCTTGTATTACTTCTTGATAACTGCTAAGTGACTGTGAATAGATATCCTGAGGTTTGCCATCACCAATTAAGGCTTGGAATATGCCATCTTTAGGACTATCTTGTGAGTTCTCTTGAGTTTGTAGGGCTTGCAAAATCAAATCTGTTTGCAGCAAATCCAATTTTGTCTGTTCCTGAGGGTTATTCCAACTAGCTTGCAATGTAATGACAATAAACAAAATAGACAATAAGCTGAGAATACTTAACAGTAATGACTTAGCATTCAAAGATTTATCATTCAACGGCTTAGAATCCATTCTTTTATTTCAGGAGATATGTTAGGGAAAAGCACCGCCTATCCTATCATTTCGACCCAGTAAACCGCAAACCTGCAATTCCTAACACAATGAGACTAATACAAATAAACCTAGGTAAGTCTCGTGGTTCGCCTAAAAAAATGGAACCAACGATCGCAGTTCCCACTACGCCGATTCCTGTCCAAACGGCATAACCCGTTCCAACTGGTAAGGTTTTGAGGGCTTGAGCAAGTAGAATAAAGCTTGCAGCAAGCGTAGCAACCGTAATTAGGCTGGGTATAGGTTTTGTAAAACCGTCAGTGTATTTTAAGCTGCTTGCCCATACAACTTCTAATAGTCCTGCGATGATTAAATTAATCCAATCCATAATGTTTATTAGTATTGCTAGTAATTGAGGATTTATCTCTATAGCCACTAAAACCCAGAAGAGAGTTGCGGCGCTTTGCGCC
>CAIJEA010000498.1 GCA_903819605.1 uncultured cyanobacterium
GATTACTTGTTAGAGTCTGTGATTTCAGCCATTCAGCTACCATACTCATTAACTTATCTTGGCTTTGCGTTGCCAAAATTCGTTCTGATTTATTGTTTTGTGGCGAGATATTGACTTCCAAACTAGAAGTTGCAACTAGTCTGCCTGAAGGTTCTACAATAAATGTTTGTCCATGTTCGCTAACTTTAGTTTCCTGTAAAAAACGATTAATATCGCCCAAAAGTATAGTTACTCCCAAAACCCCTTGCATCTCTCCATTGGGAGCAAATAGCGGTTTGATTGCGGTGATTGCAGGTTCATTAGTGATGGAATCTGTATATACTTCGCTCCAAATACTTTGTCTAGTCTCAACTACTGTCAAATACCAAGGGCGATCGCTTAAATTAAAGTTATTCTTTGCCATCAGAACCGTTTGAGGTCGCCCCAAGTCATCGGTCATATAAGTCATTGTGGAATTTTCAACGGCGAAGCGATCTTTAATCCGACGTGCTCCAAAATACTTCCCATTAGCAGTAGCGACGTAAATATTGCTGATATGGGGAAAGCTTTGTAGTTGTTTCCAAAAGTGGTTTTGGACTTTCTGTTCATCACTGAGATCGATTTGTCCAAGTTCAATGCTGTTGGCATTAAGCTGATTAATCGTGTTGGGAAGTTCTAAATAGGAATGTAGGCGATCTCTAACTTGCTCTGTAACTTTGCGGTGAAGTTGTTGAGACAGATTAACGATCGCATCATGTCCATTGCGAAAGGATAGCCAACCAATTAGTGCGACTATACCAAAAGTATTCACCAAAAATGGCACGATGATCAGCAAACTTAAAGGTATCTTAAATCCTTTCACCCCATGACAATTAGGGGAAAGGTGACTGTTCACACCTGCGGCAGTAGGCACTACATTGGAAAGCGAGGAAGGAGGAGGTGTCGTCGTCATAAGAGTCCATCAAACTATTAGTCAAATCCAAGTCTTCTCAAAGCTAGTCGGCGACTTTGCCATACCCGCGGTTCTTGTGGTGAAATCTGGATCGCTTTATCGTAGGAGATGATTGCCTCTTCGAGTTTCCCCAAGCCGCTGAGGGCATTACCACGACTATACCAAGCAAAATAATCGTCAGGATTGATCTCTAGAGCCCGATCGTGACTAGAGATTGCTTCTTCATATAATTCTAGTTTACTCAATACAAGACCGCGATTATTCCATGCGTAGTAATCATCGGGACGGATTTCTAAAGCTTGATCGTAGCTGGCGATCGCTTCTGTATAATTTCCCCATTGTTCTAGAGCTTTGGCTCGGCTATACCAAATTTGATGATCGCGTGGTTTGTACTCCAAAGCCCGATCGTAACTAGCGATCGCCTCATCATACTGTCCGATACTTTCGAGGGCATAGGCTCGACTAAACCAGCCCTGCACATAGTCTGGTTTGATTGCTAAGGCTTTCTCGCAATGTTCGATTGCTTCTTCATATTTTCCCAAAACACTACAAACTAAACCCTTGCCCCCATAGGAATAATAATAATCGGGCTTATATTTGAGGGCGATGTTATAACTATTGATCGCCTCTTCGTAGCGTCCTTGCATACTCAGTGACGTACCAAGATTGTGCCAAGCAGCATAAAAATCTTCCTTACAAGAAAGCGCTTTACGATAGTTCTCGATTGCTTCTTCATGGTGATCGGATAGGTCTAAAGCCACTGCACGGTTATACCAAGCCAAATGATTGTCAGCACGAATCTGTAAAGCTAGATCGCAATTGGCGATCGCCTCTTGACAACGATTGCCTGCTACTAACAAACCGCCTTGCTCTAGCAGCAGTTCAATACGGCGCTCTGAAATTAAGGGCTGCGCCGCAATCAGTTTTTGGAGATCGTCATATTTGAGATCTCGCTCTTCTTCACTGATTTGGGCGTAGGCTTCGTAGCGATCGCCACTTACCCATCGAAATGTCTCTTGCCGCAGCAACTCCATATCTGTGGGAAACTCAAATACCTCAACGTCATCGTCAAAAAATTCAGGATAGCTATCAATAAAAAATTTGAGGGCAAATAATGGCAATAGAAATACAAAGCAAATTGGGAACTGCCTTTTTAGTTGAGTTTGTAATAAACTAAGATGAGCGAGAGGTCGAGGAATATGTTCTAGCTTTTCGCTTAAATGTCTATCCGACATATCTTGGATTTTACTTTCCAAAAATTCTTCGATGCCTGTGACAAACAACACGTTTGCATCGTGTAAGTCTGCTCTATTCACAAACATTTCATAGAAATCGGTAATGGAGCGATCGAGTCTTAGTATATGGAATATTTGATTTGATGCATCCACCCTTGCCCGCTTCATAATTTGTTCTCCCTCCGCAGGCGAACAGCGCACAAAAAGCATTCCAAAGTCTTGTTTTTTTCTTAGTAAACCCAATAGAGCCTGATATTCTGTCTCTGGATTTTTTAGAGCGTCCTTATCCCAAACGTTTCCAACGTATTTCATGGCTCTCCAAGTTGACTGAATACTCTCAAGAAATCATACCAAAGTTCTAAAAGACTGTTGTATTTCGCAACTATAAAAGTAGAGACTGAGTTTAGTCTTCTCGCTTTTTATGGGCGGTCGAACTCAAGTTAACATAGTGATAAAGTCAGGCTTTGCCTGCGTTGATCTATGTTAGTACGCAAACGTTAGGAAAAGTTAATGAACGATCGCTTAATTCGCGCCCTCACCGCCGACGGAAGAGTCCGTGTCATTGGCGTGAATATAACTAAATCCCTTAATGAGGCATATCGTCGCCATCAATTATCATCGGTAGCAACAGCCGCACTTGGTCGTACCATGAGTGCTAGTTTGCTCCTTGCCTCGAATATGAAGCAAGCTCAAGCCAGAGTAAACGTCAGACTAGCAGGTGACGGTGGACTTGGGTTGGTCTATGCTGACGCTGGTTTTGATGGCACTGTGCGCGGCTTTGTCACTAACCCCCAATTTGAATTACTGCCCCTTGCTGATGGGCAGCAAAATGTCAGTCAGGGCATTGGACATACAGGTTTGCTTAAAGTTATGCGTGACGTTGGCTATGGTGAACCTTACAGCAGCACGGTTGAACTAATTGCGGGTGATATTGCTAATGATGTCGCTTGGTATTTAGCTTCCTCTGAACAAACTTATTCCAAACTTATCCTTACAGAAGTAATCGATCAAGAAAATAGAGAGGCTCCCGTTAAGGTTGCCGCAGGACTATTATTGCAAATCATGCCTAAGGCAACGCTCCGTGCCGCTAAGATGTCCAACCTCTCTCAAGAAGACTTACTAGTTCAACTAGAAGCAAAGAGTGATACACAAAAATTCATGGATTTATTGATCCAAGGCAAAGAAATTGCTGACGTGATGTCGGAATTATTTGCTGATATGTCTTTGGATATCTTACCGATGAGTAAAGATGTGAAATTTTATTGTCCTTGTACGCTTGATCGGATGTTAGCGGCAATGAAAATGTTTGGAGAAGCAGACTTGCGTTCAATGATTGCTGAAGATCAAGGCGCTGAGGCAACTTGCCATTTCTGTGGTGAGGTCTATCGAGCAAATACCGCTCAGTTAAATAATTTATTAACGGAATTGCAGGTTGAGGCAAAAGCATAAGGGACGCGCATTAAAATACTTCTTTATTAAATCTCAGAACCCTAACTTAAAAAAATCGGTCTTTGTCCAGTTTTCAGAGAGAACAAAAGCCGAATAAAGAAGGTGCAAAGCACCTTCTTTATTCGGCTTCTAAATTTGATGGAGATCGCTATAAAATCTATTTGGTTTTGACTAGAGCGCGTTGCGTTATGTCAAATATGCTAATTTCACTTCTAGAAGCATCTTGATTAACTTGCATTATCAAAAACTATGACTGTTAACGCACAAATTGGCATTATTGGTGGCAGTGGACTCTATAAAATGTCCGCCCTGACTGATATTCAAGAAATTAATATTGACACGCCCTTCGGCAAAACGTCAGATGCATTTATCTATGGCAAATTATCAGGTACTCCTGTAGTCTTTTTAGCAAGACATGGGCGATCGCACCATTTATTACCAACAGAAGTCCCCTACCGCGCAAATATCTACGCCCTGAAAAGTCTAGGTGTGGAATATATCATCTCCGCTTCAGCAGTCGGCTCCCTACAAGAATATGCCAGACCCCTTGATATTGTGCTTCCCGATCAGTTTATCGATCGCACCACTAGCCGCACCTCGACATTTTTTGGGGAGGGAGTTGTTGCCCATGTTGCCTTTGGTGAGCCAATTTGTAAATCTTTGCTTTCAGTATTAGCATCATCTGCGGAAGCGGTTGATTTAGGTTGCAACAAAGTCCATAAGGGTGGGATCTATCTCTGTATGGAGGGTCCAGCTTTTTCTACTAAAGCTGAATCATTGCTCTATCGCAGTTGGGGGGCTAAGGTGATTGGCATGACCAATCTCACAGAGGCTAAGCTTGCCCGTGAGGCAGAAATCTCCTATGCCACGATCGCACTGGTCACAGACTATGATTGTTGGCACGACGATCATGAAAGTGTGACAGTAGAAATGATCATTCAAAACCTTCACAAAAATGCTTTGAATGCTCAGCAAGTAATTCAAAATGCGGTGTCAAAAATTGCCGCTAATCCTCCTAAATCGGAAGCTCATCATGCTTTGAAGACTTCGATTTTGACAGATTTAAGCAAGGTGTCTGCCTCAAGTCGCGATCGCCTAAAAATGATTTTACAAAAATATCTCTAAAAAAAAGCCTCGCTTTGCGAGGCTTTTTTTAGAGATATTTTTGTGTTACTTCTTATGAGCCAAGTCCTTTAACTGTCTCAAAGAAGAACCGTGCATTGTCCTCAGGGGTCGTTGCGAGGATGCCATGTCCAAGGTTCATGATATGTCCTTTATTACCAGCCTTCTGCACAACTTCGAGAATACGTTCACGAATATAGCTTTGTTCGGCAAACAGAACGCAGGGATCGAGGTTGCCTTGAACAGGAATATGATGACCAAGGCGATCGCGGGCTTCAGCAAGATCCACTGTCCAGTCAACACTGACAATATCTACACCTGACTTCGACATCCGATCTAGTACACCAGCACTACCACTAATGTAGAGAATCATTGGTGTATTGGGATATTTTGCCTTTACCTTATCGACAACCATCTTTTGATAGGGTAATGCAAAAGTTTCATAATCCGTTGGACAAAGATGTCCAGCCCAAGAGTCGAACATTTGCACTACTTGAGCGCCACATTCGATCTGGTGGATGACATAGGTACCGATCATTTCTGCTAGTTTATTTAAAAAGCTATGGACTATCGCTGGCTCTTTGTAAGCCATAGCTTTGATTGTGGAGTAATCCTTAGAGCCTTTGCCTTCAACAGAATAGGCAGCTAAAGTCCAAGGCGCTCCCACAAAACCCAGAATTGTCGCTTGATCCTTAACTTCTTCTTTGATCGCGCTTAAAATCTGACGAATAAAGGGAACTGCGGTGTCGGGATCAAACTCGGTGAGTGCGTCAACTTGGGCTTGAGAACGAATTGGTGACTCAATAATTGGACCTTTGCTTTCGATGATATCAAAGTTAATCCCGATACCTGTAAGGGGGGTAAGGATATCAGAAAACATAATCACGCCATCGGGTTGGAAAGCGCGAAATGGTTGCAGGGATATTTCAGCGGCGAGTTCGGGAACTTCCGATCGCTCTCTAAATGTTGGATATTTTTCGCGAAGATCTCTATACACCTTCATATATCGTCCTGCTTGGCGCATCATCCATACTGGTGGACGATCCAGTACTTCACCTCTTGCTGCCCGTAGCAAGCGATCATTTCCTCCCATAATCAACTCTTTCCTATGTTTTTAAACTTTTTTATTATTGTGCTTTTGAATTATAGAACGTGTCGTACCAGACACCAAGGCTAAACCCAGAAAGTAACGTAAGCCTATGCGACCTTTTTGCTTTCTAACTCTAATTTCTTCGCCAAATTCTAGATAAGGTCATCACTTCATGGCTAAACTTAGATTTTATTTAATTTGTAATTGCCAGATGATTACTTATACTTTCTTTAAGATATGTTATTAA
>CAIJEA010000499.1 GCA_903819605.1 uncultured cyanobacterium
ATAAAATTTCCTTGAGCCTGCAAATAAGCTAATTAAGTAATCAAATAACGTTTTTTATCAAACTCAATCATAAATCTCAATGGTATCGATTGAATGATACGTATCGTTTATTTGCGATATAAAAAAAGATAAAGAGTTCACGAAGTGAACTCTTTATCTTTTTTTATATCGCAAATAAACGATACGTATCATTCAATCGATACCATTGAGATTTATGATGGAGTTTGATAAAAAAACGTTATTTGACTAACTTAATTAGCTTATTTGCAGGCTCAAGGAAATTTTATGGGAATCGCAGTTGGTTTGGTTGAGGTACTGGGACATCCTCCCGCACTTTCCGTCGCTGACACAATGGTTAAAGCTGCAAACGTTACTTTTGTTGGCTATGAAAAAGTTAGCGGTGCTCGCCTAACCATCATCGTGCGTGGTCCCGTTGGCGATGTGCAAAAGGCTGTAGCCGCAGGGGTGGAAGCTGCCAAACAAATTGAAGTACTAAGCTCTAAGGATAAAGCTCTGTTTCTCTCCGCGACAGTAATTCCTCGTCCCCATGCCAATGTTGAAGTAATTACTAAGACTATGCGCTTTAGCGATGCACTAGAACAATTTCGTTAAAGCAATTTCGTTAAATTATTTGACTGGATTCATCAAAAACAACCACAAAACAAAGGCAGAAAATGAAAATTTTGGTTCTGCATGGGCCAAACCTCAATATGCTAGGTTTGCGGGAACCTGAGGTATATGGCACGACGACACTAGCGCAGATTAACGATCGCCTAGCTCTAGATGCTCAGGAGTTAGGCGCGGATTTAAGCTTTTTGCAATCCAATCATGAGGGAATGTTGATTGATGAGATTCATGCTGCTTTTCAAGTACAGCAAGGAATTTTGATCAATCCTGGAGGACTGACCCATACGAGTGTGGCGCTACGAGACGCGATCGCCTCAGTAAATATCCCGACCGTAGAAGTGCATCTCAGCAATATTCATAAACGTGAAGAGTTTCGCCATCATTCATTTATTGCCCCGATCGCGATCGGGCAGATTAGCGGCTTTGGTGCAGAGAGCTATCGCTTAGGATTAAGAGCGCTAGTTTCTCATTTAAAACCAATATAGTAGGGGCAATTCATGAATTGCCCCTACTATATTGGTTTTGCGGAATTGATTTTACGGATCTACTTATATTAAGTTAACGCTCATGACAGCAGCTTCGCATTATTGGATTATTAATGCTCGGATTCCCAACTGTTTTATTGATCATGGGATTCGGGAACATTCTTTAGAACTTCTTCTCAATTCGACATTAAGGCGCGATCGCCTATTTCCCTGTCATCTTGAGATTCTTGATGGACGGATAGTGACGATCTCACCTAGTTTTCAAGATTCTCAAATTCCGACAAATAACTTACCCATTATTGACGCAAAGCAGGGAATCATAACTCCTTGCTTTACAGATCTGCATACTCACCTCGATAAGGGACATATGTGGGAGCGCAGTCCCAATTTAGATGGCACGTTTCAAGGCGCACTTAAAGGTACATATCGAGATTGCACAGAGAATCGTAATTGGAACTATGACGATCTCTATCGTCGTATGGAATTTGGTCTGAAATGCAGCTATGCTCATGGCACAAAAGCCATTCGGACGCATTTAGATTGTCCACCACATCAAGTTGGAACTACTCTTCAAGTATTTAGAGAATTGCGTGAAAAATGGAAGGATAAGATTTATCTTCAAGCTGTATCTCTGGTGCAGCTTTCCTATTTTGATACTGAGGAAGGCGAAAAGTTTGCTGATGCGATCGCTGATTTAGGCGGTATTATCGGTGGTATTTCCCATACAGTTCCTGAGTTGGATCGATATTTAGGACGTATTTTTGCTTTAGCCAAAGAACGCAATCTCAGTGTTGATTTTCATGCTGATGAAAACAACGATCCTGAGTCGCGATCCTTACACCATATTGCCGAAAATGCCTTAAAGCAAGATTTCAATTCGCAAATCGTTTGTGGACATTGTTGTAGTTTGGCAGTGCAAGACGAGGAGACTGTCAATGAGACGATCGCTCTGGTTAAGCAAGCCAACATTGGTATCGTCAGTTTACCGATGTGTAATATGTATTTACAAGATCGTGTTGCAGAGAGAACTCCTCGATGGCGGGGTGTCACATTAGTCCGCGAACTTGATGCTGCTGGTGTGAGCGTTGCCCTATCCAGCGATAATTGCCGCGATCCCTTCTATGGATTTGGCGATCATGATATGTTGCAGGTTTTTAGTATGGGTACAAAAATCTCGCACCTTGATACACCCTATGATAACTGGATTGAGTCGGTGACTTCGCGTCCTGCGGCGCTGATGGGTTTAGCTGATGTCGGTAAAGTGGGCATTGGTCAGCCTGCGGATTTGGTTCTATTTAAAGCCCGTAGTTATAGTGAGTTGCTATCTCGTCCTCAGAGCGATCGCATGGTGTTTAGAAATGGAATAGCGATCGATACTACCCTGCCCGACTATTCGGAACTTGATGATTTACTATAATCAAACCCTCAAAGGAAAAAATTAGAACTTGCACAAAAATAAATCCGCATTTCAATGTAGGGGCAATTCATGAATTGCCCCTACATTGAAATGCGGATTTCAAGTCGTTTTTGCGTAATTCCTAAAGGTGACACGAAGCGTCACCTTTTCTTTTTTTGCTCTAATGCGTAATAGCTATAGATTGTAATGCTTGATAAGTAGAACTATATTCTGCTTCTATGCTTTTTAAAAGCTTCGCTATTTTCGCAATATCTTTGGTGGCGAAGTTATTTGACTTAAGGTGAAGGGTTAATAGAGTTTGTAATTCCTGACAGATTCTACAAAGCTGAATAGCGCCAAATGTCCCCGCCCCGCCCTTTAGCGTATGATTTTCTGAGGCGATAGTTGCAAAATCGTTACTTTTAAGAGCTTCTTTCATATTGGCGATCGCCTGTGTTGAGTGTTCTAAATAAGTATGAATCAACTCAGATAAATGTTGTTTCCCAATGGAATCTTCGATATAGTTAAGTGTAGCTAAGTCGAGAGAAGAATTCTGAGGTTGTTTACGTTGTGGAACTCTTTGCAAGGCAGCAAGCAAATCTTTAGATTGTAAAGGCTTGGTCAGATATTCATCCATACCTGCATCTAAGGCAGCATCACGAGATGATGGAAAAGCATTAGCAGATAGACCAATAATCCAAGGATGACGATCTGGTAACTGTCGAATGTTTCTACTAGCGATTAGTCCATCCATGATTGGCATTTGGACATCCATGAAGATGAGGTCGTAAGATTTCTCAGTTAGTTCATTAAATGCTTCTAGTCCATTTTCAACGGCTTTGACTTTGTAGCCTAGTTTCTCCAGTGTTAATAATAGGAGTCTTCGATTTGCTGGATTATCTTCCACCACTAAAATATGTAATGGATATTGTTCGGCAAATTTTTTATCCGAAATTGGTGAATATTCGCTAGGGCTAGGCAAATTAAACGGTGGTGATGGAGTTTGAATAGTGAATATATTTAGAAAGGCTTGATAGAGTTTTGATGATGTGATGGGTTTATTAATAGTCGCGGCAAAAATATCTAGTTTGGGACTTGCGATCGTCGCTACGGGAGTTAATAGAACTATCTTTGAATAGGGAGAAATCTCTTGAATGCTTTTTGCTAGTTCTAGACTATCAAAATCTTCTAATTGCCTATCGATTAGGACTGCATCAAAGGTGCGTAAATTAATAGCTCTTAGAGCTTCTGTAGCAGAGTAGGTTTCTTTGGTAATTATTCCCCATGGTTTGCTATACAAAGAGATCGCCTTTTGGAGCGTAGGATTTCTGTTGACGCTTAAAACATTTTTCCCAATTAACGCTTCGGAGATCGCTAATTGGTCGGTCGCAATTAGCCGTAAATTCTCATCAGCGATCGCCTTAGTCTGAATGGAAAAACTAAAGGTCGATCCTTTGCCTACAGTACTCTTTACCCCAATCTCACCGCCCATGAGTTCACAAAGCTGTTTGCAAATCACTAGACCTAACCCTGTGCCGCCATACTGTCGTGTAATCGAGCTATTTGCTTGGCTAAAGGCTTGAAATAGTTTAGCGATCGCTGTCGCCTCGATTCCTATGCCTGTATCGTGAATATCGAACAATAATTCGTAGGTGTTAGTCTCTTGATTAACTAATCGGGAATCCACCGTAATTACAATTTCCCCATGTTCTGTAAATTTAACTGCATTGCTGATCAAATTTACGAGAATCTGTCGCAAACGAGCATAGTCACTAACTATTTGGAGTGGTACATCTAAATTAATTAGTGCTGTGAGTTCTAGGGATTTCTCTGCTGTGCGTGATGTCATTAGATCGAGCACTTCTTCTATACATTGATTAAGATTGAATGGTTGCTCTTCGAGTTCCAATCGCGCCGACTCAATCTTTGAAAAATCAAGAATATTATTAATTACTGATAGTAATATCTCACCGCCGTTACGAATAGTGGAGACATATTCCTGTTGTTCTGGCGAGAGCGCTGTACCTAGTAAAAGCCACGTCATACCGATCACAGCATTTATCGGCGTGCGGAGTTCGTGGCTCATGACAGCAAGAAATTCACTTTTGACTTTGCCTTCTGCTTCAGCAATTTGTGCAGCAGCTAACTTTTCTTCAGTTTGCCTTCGCTTGGTAATATCTTCTACGCTAGCAATAAATTGGATGGGATTACCGCTTTCGCTCCTTAAAAGGCTGACATGGGAAACTGCATCAACTGTATATCCATTCTTATGAACGTATTGTTTCTCGATTTGAATGTTTGTTACTTCATTATTAATTAAGCGATTAATAGCCGACACCGTTACTTCGATTGAATTAGGATGTGTGATGTCAAGCGCTGTCATATTGATTAACTCTTCCGCAGAATACCCAATTATTTGGATAAAGCTTTGATTAACAGTTAAAAATTTTGCTTCTAAATTAAAGGTGACAATGCCAATAGGAGTATTGTCGATAGTTAGTTTTAATAAGTTTTTATTCCGAAGTAGTCTTATCTCAGTAGATTTGCGATCGCTAATATCTTGAGCAGTTCCATAAAGCCTGATTACTTCACCGTTATCACCACATTCAGTATGACCTATCGTTTCTATGTAGCGATAGGAACCATCAGGTTGTTGCGTTCGTAAATCTAGGTGGTATGACTTCCCTGTATTAATTGCATACTCAATTGCTTGAGCAAGCTTTTCACGATCTTCTATTGCATAGTATTGCAGAGCTTCTTGATAGCTAGGAGAGCCTACGGCAGGATTGCGCCCAAATATATTAAATAACTCTACTGACCAAATAACTTCGTTAGTTAAGAGATTCAATTCCCAATTACCAAGCTTAGTAATCCTTTGTGCTTCTGCTAGTCTCCCTTCACTTTTTATAAGAGCTTGTTCAATTTTTTTGCGATTGCTAATATCAAAAGCAGAACCACGTAAAACCCTAGTCTTACCATCAATTGCTAAGCCAATATTTGCATTGTCATGTACCCAGATGATTTTATTGTCACGGGTAATCATCCGATATTCACCGCAAAATGGTTCTCCTGTTTCGATAGTTTTACGAACTTTCTGCTGAATGCGATCGCGGTCTTCAGGATGGATATATTCTTCCCACCTATTAAAAAATCCAGCATTCCATTCTGAAGCTGACACTCCCAAAAGTTCTTGTATTTGCGGACTTATATAAGCAAATTCCGACGTATTGTCGATCGGTGATACATAGGAAACACAAGGAATTTGTTCAACTAAAGTGCGGTATTGCTGAGTCCATCGGTACAAAATCGCATAGGCTTGATCTGCTTCTTCTATCTGCTGCAACATACTATTGTGATGAAATTCTCTTTGCAGAGTGATTTCTATTTGTGTGGCTACTTGTTTCAACATCAACACATCATCTTGATCCCAATTACCTCTACAATCATCATCGAAACCAGAACATTGATGAACGGTTAAAAATCCCCACAGAGGGCGATCTTGATTAGCCTCTTGCAAGAAAATCGGTATAAGTAAAAAAGCTTTATCGGCAAATATTTCAGCTAAATCAAGATCGCATTGAGTGAAATTTGCTGAGTAAAAATCGATAGCTGTTCCCCTTGTGCCTTGTCCCCACTGATATTCTTGGCTGAGGATATTTTCAAT
>CAIJEA010000500.1 GCA_903819605.1 uncultured cyanobacterium
CTACATAAAAGCCCATAAGAGAGTTGCGGCGCTTCGTGCCGCAACTCTCTTATGGGCTTTTGTTTTTTAACATAACTGGCTACTGCTATAAATCTATTTATTGTAAGGATTCGGCACATCTTCATCGTTGCTAGGAAATAAACATAAATTGTTACTTGCTAGGAGTACTTCTACCGATTCTTTACTAATAGGCTTTGAGAATAGATAGCCTTGACCAAACTTATAGCCAAGATTTTGTAATTGTTCTAGTTGTTGTATAGTTTCTATGCCTTCGGCAAATGTCTCAAGTTCTAATTGAGCACTAAGTGTCGCGATGGTTTCGACAATTTGATAATTTTTTTTACCTTCCTGTATTTGGTTCACAAAAGAGCGATCGACTTTCAGATTATCCATCGGTAAACGATGGAGATAATTTAAGGAAGAATATCCAGTTCCAAAATCGTCAATGCTAATTTGAATCCCTCGTTCTTTCAACTGACTAAATAGTCTAATCGTAGACTCAACATCTTCAATTAACATACTCTCCGTAATTTCTAGTGTTAAATTACAAGCAGCTAAATTAGTTTGAGAGAGAACAAGATCGACTTCTTTAAGTAGATCAGATCGCTTTAGATCCTGAGCTGACAGGTTTATACTGATCTTCATGGTCGAGAGTTCAGGAAAAGTAGTTTGCCATGATGCCAATTGGTGACAAGCAGTTCGCAGCGCCCAAGAGCTTATGGATGCGATAAGTCCAATCTCCTCCGCTATGGTAATGAATTCTACTGGATATTTTAAACCTTGGGTAGGATGTTGCCAACGAATCAAGGCTTCAAATCCCACAATATAGCCATTCTCTAAAGCAATGATTGGTTGATAGTACATTACAAATTCTTGACATTCAATCGCTCGGCGCAGATCATTTTCTAGATGCATTCGATCTAGCGCCTGCCTGTGCATTTCTGCATCAAAAATTTCGTACTTAGCCTTTCCACTGTTTTTTGCTCGATACATGGCAATATCTGCATCTCGCAGCAGGTGAGTGGCTTGCGTATATTCGTTTGTACCTAGCACAATACCAATACTAGCGGTCGTGTATACTTCGCGACCTTCAATCGTGAGGGGCATCGTCAACCCCGCAAAAATTCTTTCTGTAGCATGAATAGCTTCCTGCATGTCTTTAATCTCATCAAGCAGAATTACAAACTCGTCACCTCCTAAACGAGCGACAAGATCGATTTCTCTAAAAGTGGCTTGTAGTTTTTGAGCAATGACAATGAGTAATTTATCTCCAGCTATATGTCCTAAACTATCGTTGATCACTTTGAATCGATCCAAATCGAGAAATAAAACTGCAAAGTGATAATTGTCTCCACGTTTAGCTCGATGCATAGAGAGTTCTAATCTTTCTATCAAAAGATTGCGATTTGGTAATCCTGTTAAAGCATCATGGAGAGCATCATATTTCAACTGATTTTGAGCTTGGATGCGTTCAGTTACATCGCGTGAAGTAGTTTGCAGTTGAATAACCTGCCCTGTGGCATCCATAATCGAATTAGTCAGAGTCTCAAACCAGATATAGTTCCCAGACTTTTGCCGCATTCGATAAGTAATTGGAGCGGCTTTCCCTCCAAGCGCTGATGCATGAGCCTCTTGACGAATACGTTCATGATCGTCTGGATGGAAGAATAGATAGGGAGACTGACCCAACATTTCGTCCTCACGATAACCTAAGAGCGCTTTACAGGATGGACTTACATAGAGATATCTACCATCGTAGTGATGAAGACAGACGAGGTCGTTAATATTCTCAGCTAACAAGCGATAACGTTCTTCACTTTCTCGCAAAGATGCTTCTGCTTTCTTTCGGTCAGTAATATCCCTAATCAAGATAGTTGCTTCATTATTGCCACTAACAACAATCCTAGCCTCTTCATACTGCCATTTACCATTAAGGAGTATTTGGTACTCATGAAATTGAGTTTCCCCAGTTTGAAAAGCACGTTCTAGGTAATACATTCTTTCTTGTGCGCGCTCTGGGGGAAGAACATCCAAGATACATTTGCCGATTACTAGATCGAGCGGATAAGCAGCCTCAATTTCGTCTGAAGGAATCGCATCAATATAATAACCATCTCGATTTACACGTAAAATTAGATCGGGGATTGTATCGATCAAGGCTTGATTTTTCGCAACAGCTCGACGTAACTCTTCTTCTGCCCGTTCCCGATCGCGAAGTGCAGCTTGGCGATCGCTCAAGTCAATATCAACACAATACATTTCCTGCTCACCTTCAGGATTAATCAGCATAATATGACTAGAATAAACCGCAACTCTAGAGCCATCTTTACGCACTAAGCTCAATTCGCCTGCGGGGACTTGTTGCCCATTCACTAGCCAATTTTGTATTAATGCAACCACTTCTTGTTGCATCTCTGGCGGAACAATCAGACCTTCAATCTGCTGACCTAAGGCTTCGGCTTTGGTATAACCATAAAGCTGTTCGCTAGCTTCATTCCAATAAATCACCTGTCGATATCGGTTATACCCCTGAACCGATATCATCGGAGTTGACTCAAATAACTTCCGAAATCGCTGTTCGCTTTTCTCTAAAGCAGCTTTAGCTTGTTGACGCGCGGTAATATCTGTTAAAATTCCATTCCAAATAATCTCTCCGTTTTCTTGTTTGTGAGGAATAGATTTTCCTAAAATCCACTTGATTTCTCCGCTAGTAGTTTGAATACGAAATTCATGGTTCCATGGTTGTAGCGTCTGAGCCGATATGGCAGTTGATTGGTGTAAGGGTTCTAAATCTTCGGGGACAATTAAGTCCCAAACTACTTGAATATCATTGATAGCCTGTTCTGGGGAAATCCCCCCCAAGGCTCGAACGCCTTGACTCATAAAAATCATACTTGACACACCTTCCGCACTAAGGCGAAATTGGTAAACAGCACCTGGTACAGCGTCGGTTAAGTTACGTAGTTTGAGTTCACTTTCTTTTAGTGCTGTTTCCGCTCGATTGCGTTCATTTTCAAGCTGCTTGCGATCGCTAATATCCTGAAATAAAACAATCGCGTAAATGACTTTTCCCCGATCGTCAAAAATAGGTGTTGCTGAGACCTCTAAAGGAACTATACGATCGGGGCGGTGAATTTCCAGATCATCAACTTTAGTCGTTTTGCCAGCAAGAGCAAGGGTGCTAGGCAATTCCTCAATGGGGTAAGGCACTTCACTAGAGGTACGATAAATTTGGAACTTTTCGGATAGAATCGCAGTCTCCGACTCTGAAGCACGATCGCTACCTAGCAGCGATCGTCCAATGTAGTTAATATAAATCAGTTGTCCCATTGAGTTATGGACAGCAATTCCAATAGGAGTTGCATCTAGAAATTGAATCAGATGGCTTTTACTCTCTGATAAACCTGCATTTATAAGCAGTGAGTCCATCAAATGCCTAACATTTGATGGAGTATTTTTCCAATCTTCTAAAGATATCTGCTCATGTATCAAAGGATGCGTCTCTTCCATAACCTCTACACGAAAAAATTTTAGTAGTTGGGGTTCCTCTTAATTGTATCGTGAGCACCATAATGACTAGGGCAGATTTAGTGTATTCAATATATGAATGCCCTGATTAATGTTGATTACTCCCTTCCTACCCAAAAAATAGGCATTATAAAGTGAATAATTAGGCGTGCGCGGC
>CAIJEA010000501.1 GCA_903819605.1 uncultured cyanobacterium
CAAACCAACCACAATTCCTGATGTTTGGATATCTTTCAGGGCCTGCCGAATCAAATTTTTGTTAGTTTCCCATTCCTCATTTGTCATTTCTAAGAGGCGATCGCGAAACATTGCTGGACCTTTAGCTGCTTTTTCCTGCGTACTCGAATAGGCCTTGCGGATCTCAGTGACTTTAATTATTAATTTTTGATAGTCTTGAGGGCTGGCATTGATTTTGTATAGCGTTAATTCAGATAAAGCTACAGATGCGATTTCTTGATCTTTGAGAAAATTTGCTACAGCCATAGCCTGATTATTGGCATTACTTGCCAGTTTATTAGCTTTGTCTTGTAACTGTTCCCACCCCAGATCTGATATTCTCCTGAGATAGCGTTGGGTATCGTCACTAAGAATTTTACGATCGACATAGGGTAAACTACCAGAGGATAGCCTCAAGCCATCACCTACGCCCAAAAGCTCCTCCAGATGATTGATGGCATTAGCGTCAATTTCAGGATTAATACGATAAATCGGTATCACCTGCTGCTTGGCTAGTTCTTGAGCCTGCTTGGTAGCTTCAATATCAGTAGCCGTAATTGTTCTGGGAGCGCGCAAGTCTTGGTCAATAAATGTGCCAATAGTTAAGCGTGGCTCAGAATAAAAACGAACACTGAGAGTTGAAATCAGGCAGACAAAGGTAATTCCTATAATCGCTTTGCCAGACCACTTTCGGGATGTGTGGTGGGTCATTTCAGGGAGCGATGATGGATCGGTGGGAGCAATTCCCATAGTTTAATTACTCTAGTTAAAAAGGTTCGTAAGAACAAATGCAATTAGTTTTGAAATTAGGGCTGCAATTAAAGCGATCGTAGACAATATCTAGATTTACCAGATTTCCATCAAAAAAACTAAAAATCTGCTTTTTGTTTTCTTGATTATTTAGTGCAACAAAACTTAAGAAATATTATTTTTAGAGTTTTAGGTATGTAAGTTTTCTCGACACATATCCTAGTATCTAAAGGTTTTATAGGAAGAGCAAGACATAAGCCGGGTTCTGTTTCAGGAGTTTTATCAACTTCCCTAGCGATTATCTATCTGGGATATTTGTTACCAAATACCTCATGCGGCACACACTTAAATATAATCGCCTAGTTTTCACTAAACATCTGTATTCAAGTAACGGATACAGGATCAAATTGAAGATCCCAACACCTGTACCCTCTCGCCTTGCTTCCAACTGGGGTTTACCGAGCCAGAGCCTCACGACTCTGCTGGTGCGCTCTTAACACACCTTTGCACCCTTACCTCATCTAGCCATGGCTAGTTAGGTGGTATCTTTCTGTGGCACTATCCTCACGATCGCTCGCACTGGGGGTTATCCAGCAGCCTGATCTTCATGGAAGCCCGGACTTTCCTCAAAACTAGGACTCAAAACAAGTTCTGAGCCAAATTCCGCAATCGCACGCTTACTCTTCCTTATCTCTATTATGTACTAAGTAGCTGGGCATAATTAAAAACCAGAGTTAAAAGATGTGGCGCACGCTATGGGTGCACCACATCTTTTTATAAGTATGGTAATCATGATGTAACTGTAAAAGCTTTGTTTGTAGGATGTATAACGCGATGTGCAACTATTTTTGAGTTAATGACCTGAAATTGTTTGAGCTACCTGAAATCCAAAGTGCTTTTTGGTGCAGTAC
>CAIJEA010000502.1 GCA_903819605.1 uncultured cyanobacterium
ATACTTGGAAACTACCACCATTATCTGTTACCAAATCAAGAGCACGATTGATGATGCCAGAATCAAGCAAATGTCCTGTCAGTTCAACAATTCTTGCTTCTACTCCACCTTGCTCAATAGCTCCCTGTTCGCTTTCTGCGGCAATGGGAACTTCAATGGTTCTCAAAGTTAAGCATTTAGCGGCTCCACCAGCCTTGAGAAACTCCGTGAGAGGTGTTTCAATAACGGCAAAACCAGCATCAGTAATGCGTTGTTTTAAGCGATCGCTGATCTTATTCATGACCACATTGCGATCGACGTTGACCGCATTACAAGCAAAATTCACAGCATCGGCTTCTTCGATCGCAATTCTCTTATCCGCAGGAACGCGCATCTCAATCAAACGATTGGAATAAGAATCAAAGGCAGGTGGGTAGTAGAGTAAATAGCCGCCTGTTAAAGGACAGAAGCAGGTATCGAGATGATAGAAGCGATTGTCAATTAAACGGAGAGAGAGAACTTCGACATCTAACCATTTCGCTAAATAGGGATGAGCATCTAGTTCCGAACGGAAGCCATAGCCAGCCCAGAGCCAACCACCACTGCGATCGAATAAGGCATCACCAGCACCTTCAAAGGGTAAATCCTTGGGTAGTTCATACACTGTAAAGCCCTTGGACTCAAACCATGCTTTGAAATAGGGTTCTTCGCCCTGACGCTCCTTATGTAAAAAACGGCTTAATACTGCTTTGTCGCCTAATACCAGTCCAGCATTAGCAGTAAATACCATATCTGGCCAGCCCTTGGCGGGTGTCACTAGCTCAACATTGACTAAACCCTTGAGGACTCCATATAGTTTTTGCCATTGCTCCACAGCGCGATCGCGGCTAGATTTGTGAACGTTGCCCTCCATCCAAGGATTGATCACGTAATCTACGTCGTAGTGATCGGGGGCACACATCAGATAATTCAGTGGGGAAGTCATAGATAAGATAAATAATTTGGGAGAAGTTGCCGAATTCGGCACATTGGTATTTGACATCATGGCTGATCTGTCAAAAGCGCAAATATGTCAATCTACAAATATGTCAGTTTATGAGATGTCAATCTTTAATCATACTCAATTTGTTTAGTCATAAGCGATCGCAAAAGTTATCATCCCTTGATATTTGCCATATTAGTATGACAGTTAGATCAGCCAATAATAAAATGAGAGGCAGTGCTTAGAACTACCTCTTCTTTTGTCTATCACTTAACTAATCAGTACAAAGAACCGATATAGTGAGTTAGATTTTGTTTTTTTGCCCCCCTCAAACTCGTTCAGCAACCAACAGCGATCGAGATAATCAACTCGTTGCTCTTCAATTAGTTCATCAATCAATAGACCAAGTAATGGTCGCCAACATAGATTCAGCGCAGAACTAACATAATTAGCTCTATTAATTGGGTTAGGAATTGACTTTGGAATCATCTCCAGATGCTTGTAAGCATTCCATTGTGAGCTATTTGTTGATTTGCTACCTAAAAATTTCATTGTGAACCTCCTCAATTTACATTGCAGGAGGCACATTCAAACCTGTCACCATACAGTCTTGCAATCAATTGCATCCATATGTACGAATCTTTTGCAGTGCCTTATACTACATTTTTATGACTTTATTTTAACATACGCTCCAGACAAATTCGTATCCCCTATTAGGGGGGTAACTCTCAATCAATCAATTATGAGGGACTGTTTAACTTAAGTCCAAAAGACCGTGGTGCAAGCGCAGCATGCACCACGGTCTTTGTGGGTTTCGCCTAGCGACTTACTAACCTTTACGGTGATGTTGAGATCCTGATTTTCACCATGATAATTGCCAATTTTTTCCAAAACCTATTGCAAATATAGTTTAATTGATGTAATGTAAACCTAGACCCATCCTATTCCCCCCCGTGTGGGTCTAGTATCCCCGAAATGGCAATTACTTCCGAAAGGGGTAAGCGCAAATCAGTAGACCTAGAGCTATCCGCTACATATACGGTATGGTGGCTACTGATGCCGAAGGGATATTTTGTACTTTTACAACTAAATAAACAAAAAAGGGTTCGCAGTGCGAACCCTTTCTTGTTTATTTAGTTACAGCGCGAAGCGCTGTGCCTTTAGCCGCCAATTTGTGACATGGTGCGGAAGTAGCTTTTCTGCTCACCAGTACCACGATCGCGCTCTTTGAAATTAATTTCGTCCTTGAGATTGAGCAACTCACGCACTGCCATCCTCAGCTCAGCAAAATCTTTACCCTGACGTAAGGCAGTTTTAAGATCGATCTGTCCCGATTCGTTTAATAAGCAGGGACGGAGTAATCCATCAGCAGAGAGGCGCATTCGATTGCAGCGATCGCAAAAGCACTCAGACATTTGACTAATAAAGCCCAAAGTCCCCTTAGCGTTGGGGATCTGGAAAACATCGGCGGGTCCATTACCTTTGCATTTACCTACATCTAAACCATAGCGATCGCCTATTTGTTGACGCAAGCTAGCTGAGTCCACCCAACCCTTATGGGTAAATAAACTGTCATTACCAATGGGCATAAACTCAATAAACCGAATATGCCAACGGCGATCGATACTCAGAGCCGCTAAATCTAATATTTCGCGATCGTTCACATCAGGCACAACAACGACATTTAACTTGAGCGGATCGAAGCCAACCTCATAGGCGGCCAAAATTCCCGCCCACACCTTTTCCCAGAGATTGCGTCCCGTAATCTGGCGAAACACATCGCGATCGAGGGAATCCAAGCTAATATTAATTCGCCTTAAACCTGCTTCGTACAAAGGTTTAGCTAAATCATCCAGCAAAAAACCATTGGTGGTCATCGACAAATCTTCAACGCCTTGTAAATTAGCGATCGCCTCAACTAAACCCACCAGATCTCGCCTTAGCAGAGGCTCACCGCCAGTCAGTCGAAATTTTTTAAACCCGAGTGGAATAAATACCTCTTTTAATAAGTCAATTAGTTCAGTATTAGTGAGACTTTCTTGGGCTTGAATATAATTAACTTCCGAGCCTTCAGGCATACAGTAAGTACAACGAAAATTGCAACGATCAATCAAACTGATGCGAAGGTAGTCAACATTATTCACAGGTATATGTCCTCATGACTTGCATTGGTTTCTATAAAACCCAGAAATTAATGTTAGTGCGAAGAGCCAACATTAATTTCTGGGTTTTAAGTTATGGCGTTTATCGCCATAACTAATTTTCTGGGTTTTGATTTGTCCTAGCTATATGATAGAAAAATAATTGATCAAAATGTATTAACCCATGACCTCACAGTACGCCTATATACGCGGAACATTCGTCCCCCTCGAAGATGCTACAATCAGTGTCCGCACCCATGCATTTTTATACGGTACGGCTGTTTTTGAAGGGATCAAAGCGTATTGGCTACCTGAAGAAAACCGTATGGCAGCGTTTCGACTGCAAGAGCATTATCAACGACTGATTCAAAGCTGCCGCATTATTGGTTTGCAACATCCACTCGATATTGAAACAATGATCAATATCACCAGTGAATTATTACGTCGCAACCAATGCAACTCAGCGACATATCTTCGTCCGATCATTTACAAATCCGATCTCCGCATTGGGCCAATTCTCAAAGTTCCTCATACCCATGATGATTTTTGTTTGTTCAGCGTACCGATGGATGGATATCTTGACACTAGCAACGGTATCAAAGTCGGTGTTTCTTCGTGGCGACGCTTAGATGATAACGCTATCCCTGCCCGCGCCAAGGTGAATGGCGCTTATGTAAATACTGCTCTCGCTAAAACCGATGGCTATGCTTCTGGTTTTGATGACGTGGTTGTTTTAACTAACGAAGGTCATGTTGCGGAAGGAAGTGCGATGAATCTTTTCTTGGTAAGAGATGGAAAGCTAATCACCAGTTCTATTACTGACAATATTCTTGAAGGCATTACTCGTAGTTCGGTAATGGAGTTAGCTGCCAAAGAGTTAGGATTAGAAACTGTATCGCGCACAATCGATCGCACCGAACTATACATTGCCGATGAAGCATTTTTTGTTGGCACTGCCACCGAACTCGCGCCAATCACGAGCTTCGATCATCGTCCTGTTGGTGATGGAACTATTGGCGAAATCACGAAGAAACTACGTGACCTATACAGCAAAGCTGTTCAGGGACTATTGCCTGACTATCATCATTGGCTAACCAAGGTTTAAAAACTTTTTAAATTTATAGTGCTTTACACTGTATAGCTGATATAAAAACCAGAAGAGAGGTGCTGCGCGGAGCGCAGCAAC
>CAIJEA010000503.1 GCA_903819605.1 uncultured cyanobacterium
CCTTCCTCTGATTTTCCACTCATATATTTCGTTAGACAAGCCTTAAGGATTCTGCGATTTAATAAAGAAGCAATTTCTTTGTCGAGGCTGAGCCTCGACAAAGAAATTGCTTCTTTATTTTACTGCGCGTCTCTAAATGTATTTGATTCATTAAAGCAATGCATTTGATTCGTTAAAAATTCGTAGCTATATCAATTAATAGTTAGGCAAACTAAAAATTTTAAATATAGTAGTCCTAAATCGTTTGTGAGAAAGGCAATGGGCTTAAGCCCATTGTTATAAGATTCTATTTCTCATGACTCATTTAGGATTGCTATATCTATTGTTTGATAGACAGACGATAATTCAAGCCAATTCAACCACCAAGTTTCCCGATGATTTGTAGTATACCCAAGAATGAATGAAATAATAAACCAAGAAATATAACAAATTTAGCATTGCAAATATTCAAAATGATAAAATGCCAATAGGTAAAAAATTCCTACTAAAAACACATACTAAATTGCGATCGCAAATCACAGTATTATGAATACATATAAGATTGAGCCACTCAAAACCAATACCCATAAGCAATTGACACCAACTTTTTTATAAAAAATCAAGTAAAGTAGATTTAGAGTAGCAATTTCATAGGATTATCTCATATGCTATAACAATCCTAAATGAGTCATGAGAAATAGAATCTTATAAAAATGGGTTAAGTCCATTGCCTTTCTCACAAACGATTTAGGAATGCTGTATAAGCAATACTAAGCCATTTGATAGATTACTTTAATGATTGTTCATTTATAGTTTAAATCAAAGAAAAAGATCGGTTTTAAAGAAAATCTAAAACATTATAAATGCTTGTTTCACATTGCTAAAATAAAAAAATAACTCTAAGCCATTTTCGTATAATTGTTTGATAATACATAGGAAATACCTATATTTACTTGCGCTTATACTCTCTTTTACGAAAATAATGCTAAATAGAAACAAATAAAATAGAAACAGACTTTATTGCTTGTTGAGTAATATTCTAACTAGCCTATCTAATGCTACAAGAACCTCAATTTATAGCTAGCTATAAACCCAGAAGATAGTTGCGGCGTGAAACGCCGCAACTATCTTCTGGGTTTTGTTTTTTGTCCTAACATAACTGACTACTGCTATAACTCTCCGATCGCTTCGAGTTCAGAAATTGATTCCAGAGTAAGTTCATTTGCGCTCTTGTCGTTATATTTTCATTAGATAGATCGCACAGGAATTTGATTGGCGCTGAGATAATCTTTAATCTCGGCGATCGTTAACTCTCCATAATGTAATAAAGATGCGAGCAAAGCCGCCTCTGCTCTACCTTCGGTGACAGCCTGAAGAATATGCTCGCAATTCCCCGCACCGCCCGAAGCAATTATGGGAACTTCCACTAAATCTGCAACTTGACGAGTTAGTTCGAGATCGTAACCAGCCTTTGTTCCATCCGCATCCATACTCGTGAGCAAGATTTCCCCAGCGCCACGTTTCACGACTTCCTGTGCCCACCAAAGCGCATCAATACCAGTGTTCTCACGCCCACCCCGCACATATACATCCCAGCCTAAATTTTGAGGATCATTTCTACATCTAGCATCAATCGCTACGACAATACACTGATTACCAAAGCGATCGCTACTGCGATTAATCAGGTCTGGATCGTTTACTGCTGCTGAATTTATGCTTACCTTATCTGCACCAGCTCTTAGGAGTTCACGAATATTATCTAGATTACGAATACCGCCGCCAACTGTGAGAGGAATAAATACTTGTTCTGCGGTGCGGTAGACCACATCTAGAATGATGCCGCGATCCTCATGGGTGGCAGTGATGTCTAGAAATACTAATTCATCTGCTCCCGCAAGGTTATAAGCTTGGGCAAGTTCTACGGGATCGCCAGCATCTTTGAGATCGACAAAGTTTACTCCTTTAACGACTCGACCTGCTTTAACATCTAGACAAGGCAAAATGCGTTTCGCCAACATAAGCTCTTTAACTATTCCAAGATCGCAGTAAGAGAAAGTATTTTAACGTGTTTTCTTGTTCTATAGCGCTAGCTACTCAATTCCCAGTGAATAATTTGGCATGCGCGGCTTCGCCGCGCATGCATAATTATTCAGTTTATAATGCCTATTTTTTGGGTGGGAAGGGAGTAGTCATGAATATAGAAGAAGGTTGCCGCGCAAAGTGCGGCAACCTTCTTCTGTATTCATGAGCACCGATGGCGATTTCTTAAAGCCCGAAAAGAAGAGTCCGTAATTTGTAACGATTTTTCTTTTTAGTCTCTATATTTTGTTTTTGATTTCAGGAAAAACTAGAGGCTCGTTGAGAGTTTGACTCATATTGCCGATAATTGCCTGTAAATATACTCGTAACTGCTGGAACTTCAACATATTTGGTTGATATGTACCATCGGTCTCTAGCTCAAACAATCGACCTGCGAATAGCTCATTACTGAGGGTTGGGTCTTCCAACACAACAGCATGTTCTGGCTCTTGCCAAGGAAATAGCCCATCGGGTAGATCGCCTTGCAGGATACTCAAAATGCGATCGCGGCAAGCCTTGATATTAATACCGCGTATCTGTAACTGCTGAAGTAGTTGCGTTGGATTCACTGATTGCGTAAGGTTTAGACGGCAAATTTCTTGTAAAAGAAAATAATCAGAATATTGCTGGCGAGAAACATCATGTATGTTGGGATATAGTGGCGAAACAGCCAAACCATTAGCCAAAATAGAAGTTGCTAGGGGATCAATACTGGCATTAGGAAGCTTTTGTGCTAGCCAACGTGATAGTAACGGAATATGCATTGTGCTACCAAGAAGCAAGACTTGACGCACATCTTCGCCGAGGATACCTGCATTACTAAGTATGGTATTAAGCTCGCGGTTGAGGCGTTGGATAAATGGTTGCAGAATCAAGTTTTCTAATTCGCGACGTAATACCACAATCGGCTGTCCCATTAGGTCTTCATTCCAAGAATCTTCGCCAATATCTCTACCAAATGTAACTTTAACGCGATCGGCAAGTTCGAGCATTTGTTGACCAATTACTGAACTTAACAAATATTGCTGAAGTAGAATGCGCTGCTGCGGTGCAGAGTCACCAATCTCAGGCAAGCTGAGATGATCGAATTTGCAAAGATGTCGATTGGGATTGGTGATTAGCTGCCAATGTGGATAGAACAGCTTCACAATAATATCCTGACTAATGCTAATACCTGCATAGTCAGTACTCCGAATATGTAGCTTTGAACGATCAATTGCTTTAGAATCAATACCTTTAACTAAACTGAGACTAGTCGTGACTGCGCCTGCATCAATTAAGAGAGTGATATCTTGAGAGATTTTGCGATCGTGAATCAAAGATAATATCGGAGCGATCGCCTGTTCGACTGCCATGACCTGCTCAGATTGACCCACTAAACCTGATTTAAGAATTGCTTCACGCACATTCAGAATGTAAGTATCTGACCAGTTAGAGGGATAGCCAAAGACAACTCCACTAAGCTTCAGCAAAATTAAGCCAATATCGGGAAGTTTTGGATGGTTGGAGCGGGTTTGGATTTGTTCAAGCAGATTCTTAAGGGCAGAAATTAACCAACGTAGACTTGCTTGCTGATGATCGGTCCATTGAATAATTGGTTGCCAAGCACTTACCCCGCGATAGGGTAAACCAAGCTTGAGAAATTGTTTGAAATGGACTATTGGTACTTCACCAATTTCCAATCCAGCATTTTGCGATCGCTTAGTGAGTACGCGAATATCTTTTGTCATAGGATCATCTAAGCTATGATCTGCATTCCACACTAATTTGCATTGCATCTCGTCAGCATCATCAAGATAGAGAGAATATACTCTGCCAGTATTGCTATTAAGCAAGCTAGCACGAATGGCAGTACTACCAAAATCTATCCCTAAAATCCAAGTATCATCAAGATTATAAACTTCATTCTCAGGTGGTGAAGGAATCAGCGCGACGCTACGTGATTCCATCACTAATGAGTCAATATCAAATACATTCTCGCTAGTGTCAGTAATTGGAGCGACAGAAGACAAACCAAGCTGTTCTCGATGACCATCAAGTAATGGCTCGCTGAAGTTAAATGAATTTAAATCATTGATGAGGCTATCCCACTCATTGCTTGATTCATCACTTTGAGAATCAGCGAATTCATTTAATAATGAGTCTTCGCCGTCTTCCTCTAGGATATTTTCTAAATCTTCTAAATTAGCAAGTGGCTCATTGGATAAGCCTAGAGATGATTTTGCAATAGGTTCATCTATAATATCGGCGATATCAGCAAAAGTATTTAGTTTGCCATACTCCAAAGAAGCAAAAAATTCATCGGCAGATAACTCTCCGCCTTCAGGTGCATTGTCAATGTTAATAGACTGCGTTAATTTTGCTTCAAGTTGTTCTAAAGCACTGCTCCAGTCATCGTCTTGTGTCAAGTTAACATTGCTATCGTCGAAAACTGTTGGGAGATTCTCGTCATCAGTCAAATTAGTTGTTGCTGAAAAATCTACACCTTCTCTCTGAGCAAAACCTTGCAGAATTGTATCTAACTCTTCGATAACTTCAGCTTTCTCAAAAAAAGGAATAGATTCTTTCATTGTTTCTGCGCCAACATCTATTCCATCATAATCATTACGTTCCCAGTCTTGCATGACTGTATCAAATTCTTCTGAAGTTTTTTTGTCTTCTACTATAGGTAGTTTCGTGGCGCTAGTTGTTATGTCTAAACTATCTAATCCACCAAAGACATGCTCGATTTCAGTGGCAGGATCAAAACCAAATAAGAGAGTATCTAGTTCACTCTCATTATCTTTATTTACAGACGAAGGAATATCTGTAGACGGTTGTGAACTTGTCGAAATATCATTTAGATAATCAAGTCCAAAATTTGACGAAGAAATACTTGCTTTAGAAGACTCCGCAAACAGGTTATCAAGTTCGTCATTGGTCTCAAAAGGAGTTGACTGAGTATATTTAGCTGCATTTTGGGCAATTATATCCGCAAAGATAGCATCCATGTCATCAGGTATAGAAGGTTTTATCTCTTGAGATTTATCTTCTACATTTGAATCAAAGAGTAAGTCAGGATTATCAAAAATTTCAGGGATTTCATTAAATTGTGCATTAAAAGGTGATGCTTGTAAGTCAGCAGCAGTATCAGATACAAATTCTGATGGTTCGTTTGATGGAATAATTTGTGCACTCTCTTGAGGTGCACCTGTTAAAGTCTTCGCAAAAGAATCAGTTAGTGGTTGAGATGGAGAAGCATCACTACTTGAAGTCTTAGCTGAAATCTCAATAATTGTGGGATATGTCTGTGATTCTTCAATTTCCCAATTAGTTAAAGCATAGGGAGTATTCCGAATAAATTGATCGAGGTTGGCTGCGATCGATGGATCTACGGAAATGCCTGAATCAAGTCGATCTAGATCAAAGTTTAGTTCGTTAATTAATGATTCTTCCCATTCTAGAAGATCCGAGTTATCTGTATCTTTATTAGCAAATAGAATGAGGGATTCTTCTGATTCAGAAGCTTGATCGCTAACCTGTTCACTAGTAGGGCTATTGAAAAAATGTTCGATTTGATCTTCTACTCTATTGTCTTGACTTTCTATGAAGCTTGTAGAAGTACTTTTGGACTCATTAAGGATTACAAGATCGGATGCTGGACTATCAATCAATGGTACTTGCGGTTCTGCCCGAGTAGGCAGTTTTGCCATGTCAATGGCTTCATTCCCTAACCATGACATTAATTCTTCATCGGGTGATACCTCTGCAATATTAGTTTGGTTGGGGCGATTACTACTTTCCTCTAGCCATTGTAAAAGTTCAGGATCGTCAATTGCTTGTCCAAACTCAGTGACTATTTCTGGATGAAGGTTTAATGCTTGTAAATCAATTTTATTACTTTCTTCTCCACTATCATCTCGACCATGAAAAATTTCTACGATTTGTGTCGCAGCTTCTACATCGAAGTCAGGATTGAGTTCGCGGGCAGCAAGTGCACTCTGCTGATCTTCGATAATATTCGAGTCTATATCTGAAAAACCAACAAAGGGATTAGGAGATGTACTCGACTTTGCGATCGCTTCACTGGAATTCTCAAATAAAGTATCAGAAGATGCACCTAATATATTTTCTATATTTTCAATTGCGATAACATCCAAACCGAGAAACTTTTCTAAGTTATTTTCAGCATTGTCTTCTGTGATATCAGATGAAACATCTACATTATTCTCGGCATTAATACTTAAACTTTGTTCTAAATCTGTCTCTAAATTTAGTGATTTCTGACTAGTGATATCTGAGAAAGCTGGAGAAATTTCAATTGGAGCAGTCTCAATAACAGGTTCAGCGATCGCTTCACCAAACTCATTGCCAGCTAGTAACGCATTGATCAGATTTTCATCAACAGGTTCAACTACGGTTTCTAGATATCGGACTGGAATATCGTCTGGGAGTTCGGGCAATATGTTAATTGTGTCTGATTGAGACGTTGCAGTTGCATTGTCAGTCTGTTGGCTAATCCGATCAACTAATGCATTGATCAAAGCTTCACCCTTTTGTTCAAGGGTTTCTATATGACCAAGCTTGGTTTGGATTGAGTTTTGATAGCCTTGGATATCTTGCTCTAGGGAACGAAATGTGGAACTAAACATTTCATCTAGGTGCAATAAAAAACGATCGGTTTGCTCTTGGACTTTGTTTACAAATTCCTCTTCTCTGGGAGATTCTACGGGATTAGAAGGAACTGATGAAAGATTGACTAAATTATCTTGGAGAGTTTCTTGTATAGTTTGAGCTACTGTCTGATTTACTGTATCGGTGACAGTTCCCGTCATAGTCTGTTGCAACGTATCGCTGATCTGATCGCGAATTTGTTCTTGTAGATAGTTGTTGACCGATCGCAGCGATCGATCAACTGATTCTTGTTGCGAGGTTTGAAATTCTTGAAACTGTCTCATCCAAGTCGCGCGATCGGACTCTAGTTGTGTAATTTCAGCATTTAACTTTTGCTTTTGTTGATTTAAAGTTACTAATTCTTGGCTTATTTGCGATCGCTGTTGGGATTCAACAATTTTATTTAAGCTTGCTGAAATTTCGCCTACCATTAGTGCTCTTTCGACGGCAAGGGTTTGGCTAACTACCTGCTGGACTGATAGCTGAACTGACTCTTTGACAACCTGTTGCAATGTTTGTTGAATTGCTTGCTGAAGTGCAGCAATCATGCGATCGTTGACAAATGTGGAATTGGGTTCAGGTGTGCCATTCGTCATTGTGCTAATCTCCTGTATTAAGTCAGATTCCGCGCCAAATACGTTATTAACTAATGGGCTGACTTGGCTAACTGTTGGGTGGGGCAATATCTCTAGTTTATCCGTTTTAGATTTATCTGTCCTATTGTTTGGGCTTACTTCTGCTGTTTTTGCAATAATGATCTGGGACTTTTCATTTTCATAACTTTGGTTTCTCAAGCGCACAACTAAATCTTGATATTGTTTATCTAAGTTCCCTAAATGTGAGTCGTCTGTTAGATTCTCTAGATGCGATCGCAACTGCTTTAGTTGCTCGCGCTGATGAACTATGTCTGAGGATGGTTTCCTCGACACCGATCCTACCGGGCGGCTCAGCAATGAGTTGATTTCATCGATTAAACTACTAATCAAAACTTTTGACATAACGCCCCCTTAAAGACCTCCATAACGACAAAAAATAATAGGTAAATATATCGCACTTTTTAAATTTACTCAGACCATAGATTTTTGGGTAAGAACCCCAAAAAATTCTTTCCTAGGCAGCCTTGATTGCTATAAACGTTAAAATCATGTAATTAACCAACAATTGGTAGATCGATATGCTGTTAAATGAGCTAAACTTTAAAGCCAAATTTGTTAGCAGACAATAGCACACATCTTTCCCAGTTTTTTGCTAATATCTTGGCGATTTTCCAATAAATTTTTTTGTGAGTTTCTGGCGAAGATAACTATGAAAAACAACTCGCATGTTTCTCAGATTTCCTGTATCTCTAAACAATTTCGTAGATTATCCAACTACCTACTTGTTTCGGCGATCGCGCCTCTATTAACTGTAGTATCAACTATGGCGATCGCAAGTAGTGCTTTCGCTGAGCGCCGTGAAGTAGATATTCGGCTACTTGTCAACCAAGATGAGGGGTTTGCTGTAATGACTCGTAAAGCTGAAATACTGGCGCGATCGGCAGCCCAGCGTACATTCGATCGGGAAGTTCTTGTATCTGATGTATCGGTCAAAGTAACAGCACAAGATCCAAATCAAGATCAAGCCGCAATTATTTTGCAACTTATCGTGTCCCGTAGTGATTGGACAAGCCGCCCCGATCCCAAAATATGGGCGACTTATTTTCCGATGGCTAAAACTTTAATTGGCATCAGATAAAGAAGGCGAAGCATCACCCTAATTATATTCGTAAAAAAAGAGGGCGTAATATGCCCTCTTTTTTACGAATATAAAAATAAAAGGAGGCGTTTTGCGCCCCCTTTTATTTTTGTTGAGATTGTATTAGAACGAGAATACAGTTCTCAAAGTACCAACAAAAATGGTGTTACCAGATGTATTGTTAGGATTGAAAATGAACTGAACGTCAGGAGTAATACGAATGTTACTTGTTACAGGGAAGTTGTAGAAAGCTTCCAAGTTGGTTTGACTTGCGTTGCCAACATTGCTATCGATGAAAGGCTGACCAACAGCAATGGCTGCCATTGCACCTTCCTTAAACAAGTCGGGGAATGCAAAACCAGCCATCCAAGTTTGTGGGCTGAGGTTGCCAGCAGTGGTTGTGTTAGTGCCAGAACCCGTGTTGAATAGACCAGCGGTATAAGGTGCAGCCGTAGCAGCAAGACCACGGTTGTCAATGGTACCAAAGCCATAACGACCGAATACAGCGACACCCTTAGCGAACTTCCACTCAAGGTTTACGCCAGCAGCATTAATATTAGAGTTGCTGACCGCACCGTTGGTATATTGCAGCTTGATCGCAAAAGGCTTGTTACCATCAGCATCTTTAGGAGCAAATTCAAGTTCGCCAGTAGCTTGGTAAGCATCGCCGAATAGACCACCATTGGTAGCACCGTTAGTCGTAGCTTGACTGCCGTTACCTGCTAGGTAAAGACCACGGACAGTAAAAGCACTTTTACCAACATTCCAATCAAATGCAGCACCTGCGCCACCAGTTTGACCGTTAATCAAAACCATCAGAGGGTTGTTGATGAAAAATGTAGAGGCAAAATCGGCTGATTCGTCATTAGCGTAGCTGTTGGTGTCGATGTGATCGTAAGCGTGCATCACAGGTCCAATCGATATACGAGCATCACCGAGATTGAAGTCGTAGCGCAGTTTTGCAAGGGTAAATGTATTACCGTTATTCACGCCAGTGTAGTCCTGTCCGTAGGTTTGGAAACCGATATTGCTGTTTACGCCAGTAGTACCAGTAGTTGAGCCAGCCCTAAATGCATTTCCAGGAATACTCTGGTTTCCATTGCCAGCTTCTAGTCTGGTTTTTAACAGGTCGCTACCCGTAAAGCTGGTGTTGAGGTCTAAACGAACCCGACTAGAAACGAAAATATTGCTGTTCGTAGATGAACCGTTAACACCTGCGTTACCGCTAGCACCTTGTACGGAGAAAATAGCGCTTCCTGAAAGCTTGGTGGTGGTGGAGAACTGTTGAGCTTCAAGCTTAGCTGTCTTAGCTTCAAGAGCATCTACACGACCGCGAAGAGTTGCTAGTTCAGCAGCAAACTCTTCTTGCAACTTTTGCAATGTAGCGAGGTCTTCTTTGCTAACTTTGTCAGCTAGCCCTGCGGAAATAATTTCGTTGATTTTGTCTAAACAAGCATTCAAACCAGCAGCAAATTCATAGCGGCTAGTTGCTTGCTTACCACGGAAAGTACGGTCAGGGTAGCCAGCGATACAACCATAGCGCTCTACCAAAGATTGCAACGCGGTGAAAGCCCAATCAGTAGGCTTAACATCGCTAAGTTGAGATACTGATGTTACGTTTTGAGCAACTGGATCGTTATTAATGGCTTGGTTAATTTGAGAAACACCTGTAGTTTCTGCCAAGGCGGGACTTGCTACTACAGCACCAATAACGCCCAACAAGCCCAAGCTACCAGCCAAATTTAAAGATACTTTTTTCATTTTCCACTCCTCACGAGAGTAAGTTTTAGGTTTTATGTAGATCGATCTATTTAATCGACGTTGATGCTATGCCCCAGATATGCTCTCAACATATTAGGTCAATCTACAGGAGTAGATTTATCCAAAATACTCGTCTACTGAGGTTGATGCTGATAAGTTAGCTACATAGATCAAACATTATTGGTATCGTAACATACCTAGTTTAAGTATTGGGTCGTCCAATCGGGGCATATTTAGTAATACAAATTCTATCTAGACCATAGGTATTTTTCTACCACCTAAATAATATCTCAAAAATATCTCAAAAAGTATCTGATTTTTTTAAACGTGAGTTTTTTATGTCCTTTATCGAGCAAACCCAAGATTTAAGCAACATTTACAAACAATTGGAGAGTGAAAATTCTCGCGATCGCCTCCGCGCCCTAGTATCTTTGCGCGATGTATCACCCGATGAGGCAGTCCCATTAATTTTAAAAGTAATTAATGATGAAAATTTACAGATCAGATCGATGGCGGTTTTTGCCTTGGGGCTAAAGCATACAGAAGATTGCTTCCCTGTACTAGCAAAAATTCTAGAGACTGAAAATGACTATGGTATTCGTGCCGATGCGGCGGGTGCATTGGGCTATTTGCAGGATAATCGAGCAGTAGAGCCTTTGTTGCGAGCATTTTACGAAGATACCGAATGGCTAGTGCGTTTCAGCGCCGCCGTATCGTTAGGTAATCTGGGTGATGTGCGAGCTTACGATGCTCTAATTCAAGCTTTAGATAGCGAAGAGACAGTATTACATCAAGCCGCGATCGCCGCTTTAGGTGAAGTAGGCGATTTGCGCTGTGTGGATCAAATTTTGCGATTTGCCCAGTCCGATGATTGGTTAACAAGACAACGTTTAGCTGAAGCTTTAGGTCATCTTAACTGTGATAAGAGTTTATCGGCTTTAAACTATTTGGTAAAAGATTCACATCCACAAGTTGCATCGGCGGCAAGATATGCGATCGAGCGGCTTGGTGCAAATGAATAGTTTTTTAAAACTTGCAAAGCAAGTTTTAAAAAATTGGAGGTATATTCCTTAAAAAGGTAAAGACATGACGATAGTTTTAGCTGGTGATATTGGTGGGACTAAGACGCTTTTGCGTCTAGCGCAGAAAAACTCAGATGGTTTAACGATCTTGTACGAACAGCGTTTTGCGGGTGCTGATTACGCTAGCTTTTCAGATGTTTTACGCGCGTTTTTAGAAGCAGCAAAAATACATTTGAGTAAATTGCCAACATTATCGGCGGCTTGTTTCGGGATTGCAGGTCCCGTGCGCGATCGCCGATCGCAATTAACTAACCTCGGTTGGTCTTTTGATAGCGATCGCCTTGCTGAAGAATTTAATATTGCTAAAGTCAGCTTGATTAATGACTTTGTGGCGGTTGGTTATGGGGTTTTAGGATTGCAGCCCCATGACTTGCATACTCTACAAGATGGACAGGTGGTAGAGCGATCGCCGATTGGGGTAATTGGTGCAGGAACAGGTTTGGGCGAAGCTTTTTTAGGATGGAATGGCGATCGCTATGAGGTGTATCCCACTGAAGGCGGACATGCCGATTTTGCCCCAAGGAATGAGCTAGAAA
>CAIJEA010000504.1 GCA_903819605.1 uncultured cyanobacterium
CGGCAATACAACATCCCCAATGGCGCGATCCTTTTGAGCAGATATTTGAACGGGGAAAACTCGTGCAGACCTTTGGCGAAGCTGCGGTTAACTATTCTATGGATCGCAGTTTTGGAGAGCATTTTGCAGATGTCTTTGCTCAAGCTTTACAGCGATTTATTCCCAATGAGAATTATTTTTTAACTCAAGTCTGGGGCGATCTCTATACCTCAAATCTTCAGGGTGAAGGCGTTCCTCTCTATCTCCAAGCATCTGCTCAAAAGGATATTCGTACCTTAGGAACCGACCGCTTGCAACTACATCAGGGTGCATTTGTCGATCGCCTTCACCAACTTGCAGAATTAGAAAAATTCGATCTAATTCAGTTTTCTAATATCTCAGACTGGATGCCTCTAAGCAATTTGCATCAAATGTTAAAGGATGCTGTCACTTGCCTGAAATCAGGTGGTGCAATCATCGGTAGGCGGCTCAATGGTGACCATCACTTAGCGTCAATCATGGCAGAGCATATTGCCATCGATCTTGCACTCAGTCAGGAGTTACTCGCTAGCGATCGCTCATTTTTCTATCGTGAAGTTGTGGTAGGGTTTCGGTCATGAGATTTCATCGGATTGATTTAACAGAGCGTTCTCTATTTCAATCGAGAATCGAAGCGATCGAGCAAACTGCTATCTATCCATTAGGAGATGATTTCTTTCAGATCGATCATGGCGATAACTACTTTGCTTTCTTCGATCGCCTAGGCGATGTCAATTATTTTGTTGCCTTAGATGGCGATCGGGTAGCTGCGGTTGGTGCGGGTATATTGAGACAAGTGCCCTACTGTCAAGGTGAATCCGCTAGTCTAGCTTGGTACTTATGCGATTTAAAAGTCCATCCCGACTATCAGCGCCAACATCTTTCGATGAGAATTTTGCATCATGCCTTAACTACCTGCATTGGAGAATGCGATCGCGGCTATGCAATTTCGATGAACGCAGGTGATGGCAAACCCAATCGTCTGGCAAGGATTTATGAGAAGTTTAATTTGGTGCGGTTTCGTCGTTCAGCAATATTAGGAATCTATAGTGTCGAAGCAGAAGTAATGCGATCGCTTGAACCGATACTGACGAAGTATCGCGGTAAAATCTCTTACCTTTCGCTCCAAGGCATCAAAGATTTAAAACTCCAAAGTAATGGCAAAATGTTGCCATTACTCCATGTCCAGTGGGGAGAGAGTAGTGCCGCAGATATTACGGCTCCAATAGATGACTATAGTCATATGTTTTGCGTGCCGAGTGGCGACGATCTAGCGATCGCCCTGAAAAATCATAATGTGCTGCCTAGTGCGACTGCCAGTTTAGTCAGTCATGGAATGGATCGCAGTGATTGGTGCTTCATCCTAACCAGCGATATATGAAAAGCAATCAAATAATCTTGAAAGCATTGCGAAGCAACGCTTTCAAGATTATTCTTGGTTTGATTTTGAGCGCATTGCGCCGCCATTTTTAGTGACTAAGTCCTTTGGCATAACTTTGGATTTCGCCAATCTCGAATACAGCACCAAACTGTAAACCCTCCTTAGCATAAAGCTCAGCACCACCCTGTTGGCGATCGACTAATGTGAATACATGCGTCACCGTATAACCTGCGTCACGCAACTTTTCGACCGCAAGTAAAGCTGATTGCCCAGTTGTTACCACATCCTCTAGCACTACCACATTAGTATTCGGTGCTAGCTCTGGCCCCTCAATCCATGCTGCTGTACCATGCCCTTTAGGTTGTTTGCGAATAATCAAAGCAGGAATTGGTTTATTTTCGTAAGCCGAGACAACACTCACAGCACTAACGATTGGATCGGCACCCAACGTTAACCCTGCCACAGCCCCCGTCCCTTCTGGTAACATTGCCAATAAAACCTGTCCAGTCCATAATCCCCCAAAGGGATGTAGGGTTACTAACTTGCCATTGATGTAGTAGGTGCTTTTTTGCCCTGAAGATAACGTAAAATCACCGCTTTTATAGGCAAGGCGGCAAAATAGGTCGAGTAACCTTTCGCGATTTGACTGTTCCACAACTTTGACTTAGCTTTTGAGTTTGTAAATTCCTTTTTAAGTTTATAGCAATGCAAGTTTTGCTTAGGGCATAAAACCCAAATAAATAGAGGCGGCGCTTTCCGCCGCCTCTATTTATTTAGGGGTTATGTTCTTTATCATCTCTGTAAATGTTGCTTAGACATAAAGCCTAGAAAGTATAGCTATAGTCAGCGATATTCAGCCAAAGCCAAGAGAGAGGTATTACGCTTGGCGCAATACCTCTCTCTTGGAGCAATCCTCGATGATATGTGAGTAGTGGCAATTCATGAATTGCCACTACTCACATAGATGAAGAAAAATTTTTCTCGCCAATTATTTAGGATTGCTATAGAGAAACCAGTCAATTTATGACTGGATCTGCTACATTAGTCAGCGTCCAACTGTGAGGATGCGTATTTATATGAGTACTAGGTTCTCTTGGCTCGCTTCATCCCTAGTTGTAGCTTCAACGCTGCTAGCTAGTGGTGCAGCCCATGCCGATCCCCTGCTCACCGATCAAGATCAATTTCCTAGAAACTTTCCTGCTACCTATCCTCAGGCACAGAATAAAGTCTTGGATATGACCTCCGATCCTAACTTGCCAAATCCTTATCTTGACTTTACGTATAGAGATCAATGGGTTGAACGTCAGGAAAACGCCTTTCGAGCAATTAATCGAGAAATGATGGATTTGCAAACTATTAGTGATGCGACTGTTCGCACCCGTGATTTGCCAACTTCTTATTGCTCTTCTTTGCTTGCTGAGGGATTCAATGCTTGTGCTGCTCCTGAAGAGCCAGCTCCTGCGGTTGTGCCTAGAGTGGAAGCTCCAGTAGTAACCCCTTCTAGACCTGTACCTGCCTTGTGGTAATTCGGTTAAATTACCCTTATTAAGTTTTTTGTGTTGAGTCTATATATCAAAGGCAGTGCTTAGCACTGCCTTTGATGTTTTAGTTAGGAAATATGCGTAAGCGACGATTGGGTTCCGCGCCATAGCTTTCCGATCGCAGTTGATAATGCTCGACTAGTTCATGCTGCATACGGCGAATAATCGAAGAGCGGGGTAGTAACTCCACGGGCTGCCCTTTAGGAAGGACAATTTGCTCGACAGCGAGACGAGTTTCTTCGAGGGCTTCGATTTCGTCTTCGGAGTCACCGTAGGCAAACATATTTAAGTCGCTAATTGTATCCGTAGGACTTTCGTCGATATGGAGAATGCGGCGTAGGGCGCGTGTAATTTGGGGAAGGGTGCTAGTTTTAATCGCATGAATGGGAATTTGACGTGCTTCGGCAACTTGACGGACTTTGGAGCTAGTACGAATTTGCGATCGCAGCGCAAGTACGATATCGGCTTCATCCAGATCTTTGGTGATTTCAATTGGCAAATTGATCGATTGAACTACTTGTTCAGTTTGATGGCGGCTTACTCCATATAGGTAAAGGTTGAGAGTGCCAAACCGCTCTTTCATCGCATTATAGGTGCCAAGATCGGTAAATTCCTCTTCATCTTCCTCTGGGAGATCGGAGTCATTTGCATCGCTAGAACTACTTAATCTGCTAGTTAAGTCGGCAACTTCAGCCCTTACTTGCACTAGTGGATCGAGGGGAATGGGCTTCATCCTGCCCGAAGAGCGCCAACCCTTAACGGCGGGATTTTTGATGACTTCAGGATTTTTGGGCTTTTCGTCGGTTGTTGTGACTTCGCCTTCATCAGTGACTGCGCGAATTTGGCGGCCGGGGTCGCGATCGCGGAGCAACATATCAATGGTTCCTGCGACATCGTCATGGACTGCCCAACGATAGCGCTCCCACATTTCTACGGCGATATCAAAGGTGGGCTGAGCTTTGCGCTCTAAAATGCTTTTTTGAGGCAATCCGCGCCGACGCATTTCTTCATCACCGAGGGTGACCGACTGAATACCGCCAATCAAATCTGAAAGGGTAGGATTTTTGATTAAGTTGGCAAGTTGATTCCCATGGGCAGTGCCAACGAGTTGTACACCCCGTTCGGCGATCGTTCTCGCAGCAAGAGCTTCTAACTCTGTACCGATTTCATCGATGACGATTACTTCAGGCATATGGTTTTCTACTGCCTCGATCATTACTTGGTGTTGTAATTCGGGCTGTGAGACTTGCATCCGCCTTGCTCGTCCGATCGCGGGGTGAGGAATGTCGCCATCGCCAGCGATTTCATTGGAGGAGTCAATAATTACCACGCGCTTGTTTAGGTCATCGGCAAGTACACGGGCAATTTCGCGCAGAGCCGTCGTTTTGCCCATCCCCGGTTTTCCTAGCAGCAAAATCGATTTGCCTGTTTCTACTAAGTCGCGAATCATGGCGATCGTGCCATAGACAGCGCGACCAACGCGACAGGTTAGCCCGATGATTTCGCCTTTGCGGTTGCGGATGGCACTAATGCGGTGGAGAGTTCGTTCGATACCTGCACGGTTATCGCCGCCAAATTCGCCGACTTGCTTAACACAAAGTGCCAAATCTTCCTTAGTAATTGGATCGTCAGTCAAATATTTAGTGCTATCAAAATATCTTGCTTCGGGTAGCCTGCCTAAGTCCATCACAATTTCGACAAGTTGTTCTAACCCGCCGCAGAGTTCGAGGCTGTTTTTGATGCGTGGTGGCAAAATATCGAGGAGTTGATCGAGGTTGTCTGTAACTTGCTTGCGGATGGAGTCCATTAGGCTTTTTTAAGGTTTTACGGTTAGGTTTAAAGGTTTTGCCATCACCCCATTCTCCCAAAAGGAGAAGAGGTTTTAAAGTCCCTCTCCCTCTGGGAGAGGAATTTAGGGTGATGGCATTTTAATTTGCGAAACGAGCTGTCGAGCGATCGCTACAGCTTGCCAGAGTAAACAGGGATGCTCCTCAAGGCGATCTGGGATTTCGTCACCCCGACTTTCGAGAAAATCCATGACGATTTTACGGGCATAGCTGCCATAGGCAACGCCAGCAACAGGAATGTTGGCTTGGCGTAGTTTAGTAACAGTGCTGGCATTGGTTCCGCCTGCAAGTTGCACAAAGCCAAGGGGTAAATGGAAATCAATTACCTTTTGTCCTAGTTGTAAAGCTGCCCTAGTTGTCCCATCGCCGATGTCACCACTCATGGGTCTACCATCGGTCTGCCAAATTAGCGATCGCGGTTTCGGATGCATCCCCTCAAATAAAGAGAGAAGATAATCACGTAAATTTTCACAATCGGGGAAGCTAACCGCCACTAATTTGAGGTTGGGGATGATCGGACTCAGGCGTTGCCAAAATGCGGCAAATTCTTTGGTGCGATTGGGTTGCGTATGAATTTCGATCGCATCAACTTGGTGATTGAGGACAGCATCAAAAATATCTTCAGGGACATAAACCTGTTCGCGAGTGTGAATAATCTGCACTGGACATAGCGGTAGGCAACGACCGCACCCATAACAAAGATCCGAGATAACCCCATTGTAATCATTACTAAACTTGATTGCTGTGGTAGGGCATACTTTTTCACAAGGTCGGCTGCAATTAACTGGGCAAAGTTGAGGATCAAAGACCGCTTTCCGAAAATGGGGGTCTTCACCATCGTTAAAGCTCACCATTACCAATGGCGATCGCGCATTTGCTTCTATTTTTATCGCTGCTGCGATTCCTTCTCGCGCTACCCTTATTGTTGCAGGATCGGGAGCTACGTCAATGCAATCTGCTCCTGCTATGGTATAAATCATTGCCAGATTACGAATGGCTGGTAAATGTTGATAACTCGCACCACAAATGAGCTTAAACCACTGGTGCGATCGGAGAGCTTCAAGTTCCATAGTTTCAGAGCAATTTGTGCGCTGAAAAACCTCATAATGCAGCATATCTTCGATTGTAACTGCTCTAAGCAACGACTTGGCAAATTACGAAGCGATAATGTGATTTTGGAATTGTCTTATTTTTGCTAGGGCTGTCAAACCAGAGTTAGCTAAAACCTTTGCTGATAGTCGTCTACGCTTAATACAGTGTCATACAAGCCAATATTTTCGCTTTCATGTTTATTAAAACCGACATATTCTAA
>CAIJEA010000505.1 GCA_903819605.1 uncultured cyanobacterium
GCGGCTGCGAATCTATTGTTACATCGCTGTCAGTCCGATTTGAGTTGGAACTTGACTTTGGTACAAGCGTTCCACATACGACATTCCCAGCCGATGTTCTGACACAAGCTTCTTCAGCAACAGCCGTCATAGGAAGGCTAAACGTGGTTACGCTCAACGCACAAACGTACACCAATGAATTGAACTTTGAGATACGGAAAGAAAAGAATGATTTCATGCTGACACTCCTCTATTTTGAACTGCTTCAGATTTGAATTTGATTGCTGTCTAAAACTAGATTTTTAGACGAAAAAATTCTGCGTAATCCGACTATAGGACATAAAGGGTGAAAGTCAAATTTTTCCTTAATCATCCTAAATAATCTACAAATGAATAGAAACTTTCTACTTAGCTAATGTGCGATCGCTGCCATCCAGAACAAAAGGATACAAAAAGATATTTTTATTTACATATAAATAATTTTTTAAAGATGTCATCGGCAAAATCATCACATCCCGTTGCGAAATTAATTTTGCTTGCTCAGCGATCGCCTTTTGATTATTCAGAGATATCACCGAAGCGATCGCGATACTTTTGTAATAATGCCTCAGCCTCAATTCTCGCTTGACGCTCTAGGTTCGTACGTTCTTGAGAAGTTAGATATCTCTTACCAGAGCGATCGTACCAATAGACCCATTCGCGCTGCCAGCCATCATAAATACCCTGCTCACAACCAATTCCCAAACCAATCTCAGGAATCCATACCATCCCTCCGCCTTCCGCTAAAAGCGCCACCGTAGGCAAAAGTTGATATTTTCCATCAACTAACTTGTACACCTCTAAAGATTGATGCTCCTTATACAATCGGCGACCAGTCGTGGAATTGTACACCACATAATAGAGAATTCCGATCTCGGCATACTTGGCTAACTTTGTGTCGTATTCACCATTATATTTTTTAGAAACAACTTCCAAAGCCAGAATTGGCATTACTTTTTCCTGCCAAACCACATAACTCAAGCGTCCACCTTCACCCGTTTGCTTCGGTACACCCAAAGCGAGAAACCCGTCAGGAACGATTGCCTTAGACTTGGTTGGCTCCTCAATGTTTGGCTCGTAATACACTCCCATATCCACACCCCAAAACCAATCAGAGCGATCGCTCCAAATCTCTCGTAATAGATTCAATAGAATGTTAGGAATGTCATTTTGGAGTTCATTATCCACAGGCGTTTCATCGGAATCAGGTAGATCTTCCGCAGTTGGCAAACGGTATTGAGAAGGTACAGTAACCATAGTTTTTTGGTACTTTACGTTGTTACTATTCTGACATGATTTTTTGAGCTTTACCGTAGCGATTAGTGAATGTCAAAAAAACATCAAACAAAATATCAAACTCATTAATACTTAGAAAAAGATACAAAAAGATATTTTTATTTACATATATAATAATTTTTTAAAGATGCTACCAGCAAAATAAGCACACCTAATTAAAACTTGCCATGTCTCTAAGTACTCAAAATGAAAGCGCACCACATCATGTTGTTATTATTGGCGGCGGCTTTGGCGGACTATATGCCGCCCAAAAGCTAGGCAAATCAAAGGTCCCCGTTAAAATTACCCTCATCGACAAACGTAACTTTCACCTCTTCCAGCCCCTACTTTACCAAGTCGCCACAGGCAGTCTCTCTCCCTCCGATATCGCTTCACCATTGCGGGCAGTTTTATCAGCGAACAAAAATACTAGCGTGGTCATGGGCGAAGTAGTGGATATTGACGCTCAAGCGCAATTAGTGAAATTAAAAAACAACTTAGAAGTACATTACGACTCGCTGATCGTGGCAACTGGAGTCAGTCACCACTACTTTGGTAACGATCAATGGTCAGAACAAGCTCCTGGACTAAAAACCATTGAGGATGCGATTAATATACGTCGGCGGATCTTGAGTGCATTTGAAGCAGCAGAGAAAACCCAAGATCCCAAATTCAAAGAAGCCTTGATGAACTTTGTGGTGATTGGTGGCGGTCCAACAGGTGTGGAGCTAGCAGGAACCTTAGCCGAGCTTGCCCATCGTACACTTAGCGATGAATTCACCAATATCGACACCAAGAAAGCCAGAATCATCTTATTGGAAGGAACCGATCGCGTATTACCTCCATACCATGCCGATCTATCAGCGACAGCAAAGCAATCCCTAATTAAATTAGGAGTGGAAGTCAAGACTAGTGCCATGGTGACTAATATTGAAGATCATTTAGTTACCTTCAAATGTGGCGATCAAGTTGAGCAAATTCAAGCCCAAACGATTCTCTGGGCGGCGGGAGTCAAGGCTTCACCTATGGGTAAAGTATTAGGCGATCGCGTTGATGCCGAACTAGATCGAGTTGGGCGAGTGATCGTCCAGCCCAATCTGTCCCTCGCAAATCATCCCAATGTCTACGTAATTGGCGACTTGGCTAATTATCCTCATCAAGGGGATAGACCATTACCAGGAGTTGCACCTGTTGCGATGCAGCAGGGTGAATATGTCGCGCATAATATCGAATCTAAAATTCAAGAGAAGGAACCAGCGAAATTCAAGTATTGGGATTTTGGAAGCCTAGCCGTAATTGGTCGCCATGAAGCGGTTGTGGACTTCAAGTTCTTGCGTCTCAAGGGTTGGCTAGCATGGTTCATCTGGACATTTGTGCATATTTACTATCTAGTTGAATTTGATAATAAACTTCTCGTGATGATTCAATGGGGATGGAATTATTTCACCCATCGGCGTGGTGCGAGAATTATTACAGGTAGATACTTACAGGTAATAGAAGAAATGGAAGGGATTCGATCGGGGGGGCTTTCTCTAGGAACAAGGGAACCTGCCGAAGTTGCCTAATAAAAAAGGAGTCGCTAAGCGACTCCTTTTTTTAGACTTCGCCCATTGCTACCATTTGGATCGCACGGGGCATAGCGGGATCGAAACCTCCCATATCCCAAGAATTTGGATCTTTGGGATCGACTAATGAAAGTTGATAGGGAGCCAACGTCACATAGA
>CAIJEA010000506.1 GCA_903819605.1 uncultured cyanobacterium
ATGTACTTACCCGCTGCTTTAAATGCGACATCCTGCCAATCTTTACAGACATCCCAATTCATCCAACGAGCAATTAGACCTTCACCCTCCTTTTTGCCACTATCCTTGAGTACATCAATCATGATGCTAACTAGAGGTGCGACAAATGGTTCTAATCCAGTCATGAGATTTCGTAATTGCAGTAGCCAGATCCTAGAGGATTTAAAGCTGCCTGTAAATTAGAATTCATCCTCTGCCTAATTATGGGTCAGCTTTTTTGCGATCAGTAATGGGTTATAAAATAAAAAGTATTGTGGGGGGCACTTCGCACCTCCCATAACTTAAAAAGGTAAAGGGAAAAATACATGGTCATTGCAGCAGCAAAACCCCATAACCTAGAAACATTTTTAGAATTACCTGAAACCAAACCCGCTTCAGAATTTATCAACGACAAAATCAGTCGAAAACCAATACCACAGGGTAAACATAGTCGCTTGCAGTCTAAATTTAGTGCTTACATCAACCAAGCAGTTGAAGAGCTAAAGATAGCCTATGCCTTTACAGAATTACTTTGTACCTTTGGCAGCGCTTCAATTGTTCCTGATATTGCTGTATTTCGTCGGGAGCGGATTACACGCGATCCTGACGAACAGAATATTTTTGTCATATCTAGCGATCGCCATTATTGTCCTTATCCATTTTTAAGATTCTGAACTCTCTCTAAATCACGCTTAACTTCAAAACTAAGTTCTCGATTTTTAGGATCGGTATTCAGCGCTTTATTAAGATAAATCTCAGCTTCACGTAATTTACCATTCAAAATTAATTCACTACTCCAACGATGGTAAGTCACAGCTTTCCAATGGATCACCTCTGGTGAGTTGGGAAATCTTTCACTCATTCCTTCAACAACCGCGATCGCCACGACATATTTTTTTTGTTTAAGCAAATCCTGCACGCGCCGCAGCATATCCAACTTCAGCTTTAACTCTGGATCGCTATTGATGGGATCGACTTGGTTGCTAACTTGCTTGACCTCAATCTTGATTTTAGGATGAGGTTGCGGAGATTTAGGGGGAGTATTGGGCTTTTTGGGTGGAGTTTGGACAGGTACAGTAGTTTGCGATCGCACAGAGGTCTCTTTAGCAAAAGCTTCCTTGGGCAAATCCCCCTTATCAGCATCTTTGAGCATTTTGTATGCTTCTTGAATGAGACGAAACTTATCTGCGGCTGTAGGATCGTCCTGATTGACATCAGGGTGATATTTACGTGCAAGACGACGATACGCTACCTTGATATCATCTAAGGTAGCGTTACGGGGAACGCCTAAGATTCGATAGCATTCGGATAAGTGCATGAAGGTGAAATTAGCTGATAACAAGCCGATAACAATTTAGAGCTAATCTGGCTTTTTACGAATTGTGTACTTTCCCTTACTAGTGATTGGCGAACCTTTGTTTGCCTCTACCAGCTTGACGTACTTATCCAAAGCTTCCTCTTTAGTACCATGTTCAGAAATCACATGTACTTTACGGCTTCCAGAAAGTTCAAGGACAACTTGGTGCATAAGTAAACTATTAGAAAATATCCCTAAACCCAGTAAAAGTAGTTTAGCAAATAACAATCCATAAAGTAGAAGGGGCGCTTTGCGCCCCTTCTACTTTATTTGAAATGCGATATTTAGCGCTTAGCAAATTTTTTGGTCATCTTGCGTAGCCGAATTGATTCAGGAGTAACTTCAAGGATTTCGTCAGGGCCGATATATTCTAAGGCTCGTTCTAAACTCATTTCGATTGGTGCTTGCAGTTGCACGATGTCATCTGCACCAGCAGCTCGCATGTTAGTAAGTTGCTTACTCTTACATACATTCAAGTCCATATCTTGAGGGCGATTGTTTTCACCAATGATCATGCCCTTATAAACCTTAGTGCCAGGTTTGATAAAGAACACACCGCGATCTTCGGCATTCTTCAAGGAGAACTCAGTGGCAACACCTTCTTCAAAGGAGATCAGTACGCCATTCCGACGAGCGCTAATTTCTCCAGCCGCAGGACGGTAATCGAGGAAGCTGTGGTTCATAATGCCCGCACCACGGGTTGCACGCATAAAGTCACCACGGAAGCCAATCAAGCCACGCGCAGGCACGACGAACTCAAGTTGAGAGCGTCCAGTACTAGACATTTGCATATCGATCATTTCAGCGCGACGCTGTCCAAGACGCTCGATACAACCACCGACAGCATCTTCGGGAACATCAAGAACTAGAGCTTCGTAGGGTTCGCACTTTTGACCGTTGATTTCGCGATAAATAACTTGAGGCTGGGTTACTTGGAACTCATAGCCTTCACGACGCATGGTTTCGATCAAAATACCCAAGTGCAATTCACCACGTCCAGCTACCGCAAAGCGATCGGGAGATTCAGGATCTTCGGTAACACGTAGCGCCACGTTGGTTTCTAGTTCGCGCAAGAGGCGATCGCGTACTTGGCGAGTTGTAACTAATTTGCCTTCTTGACCGACGAAAGGAGAGTCATTAACGCAGAAAGTCATCTGCAAAGTAGGCTCATCCACTTTGATCATTGGCAAAGCTAGAGGCTCATTAGGACAGGTAATCGTTTCACCAATGTTAGCTGTAGCAAAACCTGAAACTGCAACGATGTTACCTGCGGATGAGGTTTGCATCTCCACACGCTTTAAACCATCAAATCCTAGGAGTTTGGTGATTTTACCTTTGATAATCGAGCCATCTTCAGAGATGAGAGCAGCTTGCTGACCAGAGGTAATCGTACCGTTGTGGATTTTGCCGATCACGATCCGACCGAGATATTCGGAATAGTCAAGAGTGGTAACTTGCAACTGCAAAGGCTTGTCAGGATTACCAACGGGGGGGGAAACGTGATGCAAGATTGCTTCAAATAAAGGCTTCATATCTACGCCTTCATCTTCGAGCTTTTCCTTGGCAAATCCGCCCATACCTGAAGCAAATAAATAGGGGAAGTCGCACTGGTCATCATCTGCACCAAGTTCGAGGAATAGATCGAGCACTTTACTTACTGCAACGTGGGGATCGGCAAATTCGCGATCGATCTTATTGATGACAACTAGAGGACGTAAACCCTTTTCTAGCGCTTTTTTCAACACAAAGCGAGTTTGAGGCATAGGGCCTTCGTTGGCATCAACGATTAACAAACAACCCTCAACCATGCCAAGCACACGCTCTACCTCGCCACCAAAATCAGCGTGTCCGGGGGTGTCAACGATGTTGATCAGTGTATCTTTGTATTTGACAGCAGTATTTTTGGAAAGGATAGTAATACCGCGCTCACGCTCTAGGTCGTTGGAGTCCATCACGCATTCAACAAGGGCTTCTCCTTCGCGAAAAGCGCCAGACTGTCTGAGAAGTGCGTCTACTAAAGTGGTTTTGCCGTGATCGACGTGGGCGATGATGGCGACGTTACGAATGAGGAGAGACATGGGTGATGTATCGAGTTGATCGAAAAACTTATTATTTCTTTATCCATTATGCTCGAATTTGTCAAAAAACTTTGCATTAGTAATAGTCAATACAAAAAGAAAAGGCGGCACTTAGTGCCGCCTTTTCTTTTTAAACAACCTATAGCGGACTTAATCCACTTTGTTGAAGCAAATTGAATGAGTCTTTAAAAATCATGACCACGCCTAAACCGAGCAGAATAACTAGTCCACCTTGCATGACATTATTTTGCAATTCTTCAGGCAAAGGTTTACCTCCACGCAAGGCCTCGATCGCTAAAAACACTAATTGACCGCCATCAAGCGCTGGTAAAGGCAAAATATTAATAATCGCAAGATTAATGCTAATAATTGCGGTGAAATCAAAAAGTGCTGCGGCATCAGACTTAACCAATTCCGAACCCATAGCCACGATCGCTACAGGACCAGAAAGCTGCGAAGCTGTATTTTGAAAATTAGTAGCAAGCTGTTTCAAACCTTGCACAGTCATAACAACCAGTCGCTCAAAGCTTTGAGTCGCGTTATCTAGAGCTTCACCTAAATTGTGAACAGCGCGACGGTGAGGCTTGCCAGTAAAGTCAAGCCTTACACCAATTCTGCCTTTGTCCGATTCTCCTTCGGGCAAAATTGGAAATTGTAGAGACTGACCATTGCGATCGACCACTAAATCAACTGCTTGGTTAGCATTTTTAGCAATCAAGGTTTGGAATCGATCCAGTGTGGTTAAACTAGTGTCAAATTTAATCCCATTAGCCGACAATACAATGTCTCCAGCCTGTAACCCTGCAACTGCCGCGGGTGCATCTGGTTCAAGGATTTTGGCAATTCTTACACCTGGTTGGTCAACTGTGCCGATACCAACACTCAAGGTCATTACTAATAAAACTAAGTAGGCAAATACAAAATTGGCAATAACTCCAGCGCTGATCACGATCGCCCGATCGATGATGGGTCGATTTTTCATCAAGTTCGGATCGTTTGCAGGAATATCGCTTTCTTCGTCATCATCAGGAAATCCGACATAACCACCAAGGGGAATCGCCCGTAATGCATATTCTGTCTGCTTACCCTGATATTTCCATAGCACAGGTCCAAATCCAATCGAAAATCGATTTACATGAATACCCTGTAAACGAGCAGCCATAAAGTGACCGAGTTCATGAACCAAAATCAGAATTGCAAGAACGGCAATGGCGGGCAATGCAGACATAAGCTTCGCTCTAAAAGAATCTAAATATATTTAATGTTGAATGCAATACACAAATATTGCTTAGTTTGCGATCGTAACACAATCCACAGAAGGAGTGGCATTTCATCAGTTATAGCAGTAGCCAGTTATGTTAGGACAACACCAAAGCCTAGAAGAGATTTGCGGCGCGAAGCGCCGCAAATCTCTTCTAGGCTTTATGTGTTAGCTTATTTGGCTATAGCTACATCTTTAGCTTTGCCACCTACATGCCCTTCTCGTATTGGGTAATAAGTCTTTGATTCTTTCCCCATCGATCATCTCGAATAGCTTATAAGCATATCGATTTCTTGTTTTTTAGCGTTTGCATTTATTTGCAGCATCAAAACATGTGCCCCGATGTCCCATAAGACAAACAATATGAAAATCTTCTAGTGCTATGGCAATCCTAGAGCATTCGTAAGATTCAGTAGGTTTCGATATATTCTCAGTCAATGGTCTGCCCTATAGCGGTTTTCATTTTACCTACGGCAAAATGAAAACTCAAAACCCATACTGGGATTGATTTTTTGTTTTCAAATGATTAAGCACTCATTTGAAAACCGCTATAGCTGAGCGGAAGCAAAAACTCTCTCATATCATTTAGGATTCCTAAGTACTTGTGCAAAATAAATTACCCAAGCCCGTAAAGTTTCGCCCCTGCGGGGCGAAAC
>CAIJEA010000507.1 GCA_903819605.1 uncultured cyanobacterium
CTCACCATTCCTACTCCAATCACCATGGATGAGTTGGAAGATCTCTTGGTCGAATTCGGTATCCTTGGCGATGACAAGGAGTTCGAGCATCTAGTTGGTAAGGCTGCGGAAGAAACCCCAGAACTAGCCCTAGTCTAGACAAATCTCCAAGTAGGGTGGGCATTTCCCACCCTACACAAAATCTCTTTTCCCATTCACCCTTTTCCTTGAGGCTAATATGACACCTCCAACCGATACATTGACACCTCCAACCGCCACACCAGTTAATGCTATCCCTGAGACCAAGGCATTAATCAAAGAAATCATCGAAGTTTATCCCGACAAAGCCAAGAAGAAGCGGGAAAAGCATCTCAATGTTTTTGAAGAAGGCAAGTCTGATTGTGGTGTCAAATCCAACGTCAAATCTGTCCCTGGCTCGATGACCACCCGTGGTTGTGCCTACGCTGGCTCTAAAGGCGTGGTTTGGGGACCCATCAAAGACATGATCCACATCAGTCATGGCCCCGTTGGTTGTGGTTACTACTCTTGGTCTGGTCGCCGTAACTACTACATCGGCACTACAGGTATTGATTCCTTCGGCACGATGCAGTTCACCTCTGATTTCCAAGAACGCGATATCGTTTTTGGAGGTGACAAAAAACTATTGAAATTGATTACCGAGTTAGATGAACTCTTCCCTCTCAATCGTGGTGTTTCCATTCAATCGGAATGTCCCATCGGTTTGATCGGAGATGATATTGAAGCAGTAGCCAAGAAAGCTGCTAAAGAAATAGGTAAAACCGTTGTGCCTGTTCGTTGTGAAGGCTTCCGTGGTGTATCGCAATCCCTCGGACACCACATCGCCAATGACGCGGTACGTGACTGGGTTTTCCCTCAATTCGACAAAAACAAGAAAGAAGGTAACATTCCCGATAGCACTGCCTATGATGTTGCTATTATCGGTGACTACAACATCGGTGGAGATGCTTGGTCTAGCCGTATCCTCCTTGAAGAAATCGGCTTGCGCGTAGTCGCTCAATGGTCTGGTGACGGTACTCTCAATGAGATTATCAATACTCCTTCCGTAAAACTGAATCTAGTTCACTGCTACCGCTCCATGAACTACATCAGCCGTCACATGGAAGAAGCCTATGGTATTCCTTGGTTAGAGTACAACTTCTTTGGTCCTACCCAAATCGCAGCATCACTACGAGAAATTGCTTCTAAATTTGATGAAACTATTCAAGCCAAAGCCGAAGAAGTAATTGCGAAGTATCAAGCCCAAACCGATGCAGTAATCGCAAAATACGCTCCTCGTCTCACTGGCAAAACCGTGGCTCTGATGGTTGGTGGATTGCGTCCTCGTCACGTTGTTCCCGCCTTCCACGATCTCGGTATGAAGTTGGTTGGTACAGGCTATGAGTTCGGTCACAATGACGACTACAAGCGCACCACTCACTACATTGAGAATGGTACTCTAATCTATGACGATGTCTCGGCATACGAGTTTGAAGCCTTCGTCAAAGAACTGAAGCCTGACCTCATCGCCTCTGGTATCAAAGAGAAGTATGTGTTCCAGAAGATGGCTCTCCCCTTCCGTCAGATGCACTCTTGGGATTACTCTGGTCCTTACCACGGTTACGACGGTTTTGCAATCTTTGCCCGTGACATGGATCTCGCCCTTAACAGCCCCACTTGGAGCTTAATTGGTACTCCTTGGCAGAAGGCTGAAGTTGCATAGATCCCCAACCCCTTGTAAAAGCTCCCGTGTAAACACAAGTCTCAAAAACCCCCTTTAATTCCCCCTTGCAAAGGGGGAAGACTAGAAATCATGTTCCCTCCCCTTTATAAGGGGAGGGCTAGGGAGGGGTTATTGATGAGATTTTAAAATCGCCTTAGTTTTGTACATGGCAAGGCGTATTAAATCTCTGAATTCAACTGAGATTCATGAATGGGAATTGTAAACTTTTCAAACCCATTCTCATTCAAGAATCTTTTACCCACATTGATTTTCACCTAGAACGGAATTAAAATCATGGCTCAGAATAACGTTAACGACATTCAAGATCACGCTCGGTTATTCCACCAAGACGAATATCAAGAGCTATTCAAAGCAAAGAAAGAATTTGAAGGTGGACATAGTCCCGAAAAAGTCGCCGAGATTGCTGACTGGACAAAGGGTTGGGAATATCGCGAAAAGAACTTTGCCCGCGAAGCCCTCACCGTCAATCCCGCGAAAGCTTGTCAGCCCCTCGGCGCAATCCTTGCAGCAGTTGGTTTTGAAGCGACATTACCCTTCGTACATGGTTCTCAAGGTTGCGTGGCATATTTCCGCAGTCACTTCACTCGTCACTTTAAGGAACCATTCTCAGCAGTATCATCTTCGATGACAGAAGATGCGGCGGTTTTTGGTGGACAATTGAATATGATTGAAGGTTTGGCAACTTCCTACAATCTCTACAAGCCCAAGATGATTGCTGTCTGCACAACCTGTATGGCAGAGGTAATCGGTGATGACTTACAGGCTTTCATCAGCAATGCCAAGGCTGCTAATTCAGTTCCTCAAACTTTCCCCGTTCCCTACGCCCATACCCCTAGCTTTGTCGGTTCCCATATTACGGGCTACGACAACATGATTAAGGGTATTCTCTCGAACCTGACCGCAGGTAAGAAGCAAGAAACCACCAACGGCAAGATTAACTTCATTCCTGGATTTGAAACCTACATTGGCAACCTGCGTGAAATCAAGCGCTATGCTGATTTGATGGATGTCAACTACACCTTGCTTGCAGATAACTCTGAATACTTGGATTCGCCTAACACTGGTGAATACAAGATGTATCCAGGTGGAACCAAGCTAGAAGATGCTGCGGATTCAATCAATGCTGAAGCCACGATCGCCTTCCAGTCCTATGCCACCACCAAGACCAGAGAATACATAGAATCTGAGTGGAATCAAAAGACCTACGTCAGCCGTCCCGTCGGTATTCGCGGTACTGATGAATTCTTGATGAAGCTTTCGGCTCTAACTGGCAAGCCTATTCCTAAGGAATTGGAAGAAGAAAGAGGTCGCGCCGTTGATGCTCTGACCGATTCTCAAGCATGGCTGCATGGCAAGCGCATTGCTCTTTACGGCGATCCAGACTTGGTAATTGGTTTAGTTCAGTTTCTCTTGGAAGTTGGCGCAGAACCAATTCATATCGTCGTCAGCAACAGCAATGCTAATTTTGAAGGTGAATTACGCGCCCTGCTAGATTCTAGTCCCTTCGGTCAAAATGCAACGATCTGGGGTGGTAAGGATCTATGGCACTTGCGATCGCTCCTCTTCACTGAGCCTGTGGATCTCTTGATTGGCAACTCCTACGGTAAGTACCTATGGCGCGATACCAAGACTCCTCTGGTACGCATCGGCTATCCTATCTTCGATCGCCATCACCTCCACCGCTATTCGACCTACGGTTATCAAGGTGCAATCAATCTACTCAACTGGATTGTGAATACGCTCCTCGATGAACTCGATCGCAACACGATCATTCCATCAAAGACCGATATTTCCTACGACTTGATTCGCTAAATTTATGATCCCCCCCAGCCCCCCTTATGAAAGGGGGGAGAATTTAATTTCTTTTCCCCCCTTTACAAGGGGGGTTAGGGGGGATCTCAACCCAAAAACGTAGACAGATTCATTCACATTGCTTATTTGACAAACGCAATCACAGCAGAAAGTACAGCAAGAGGAGGACGATCATGCTTGACATTCAAATTAACGATACAACCCTGAGAGATGGCGAACAGGCTGCTGGTGTAGCGTTTAGCATTGAAGAGAAAATCGAAATCGCCAAATTCCTCGATCGCATTGGCGTACAAGAATTAGAAGTTGGTATTCCCGCTATGGGTGGAGCCGAAACCGAAGCGATCGCCGCCATTAATAACTTAGGACTAAAAGCAAAATTACTTGGCTGGAATCGCGCTGCGATCTCCGATATCCAAGCTTCCATCACCTGTGGACTAAAGCGCGTCCATATTTCCGTACCTGTCTCTGATATCCAAATTGGGCTAATGGCTGACGGCAAGCGAGAAACTGTACTCACACGTCTGCAAGAAAGTATTACCTACGCCCGCGATCGTGGTTTGTATGTGTCCGTTGGTGGTGCTGATGCCTCCAGAGCCGATGATCATTTTTTATTGGAAGTAGCAGCTTCCGCAGAACAATGGGGTGCGTCCCGTTTCCGTTTTTGCGATACCGTTGGTATTCTCGATCCTTTCAATACCTATCGCAAAATTAAATTACTAGTTAATGCCCTTGCAATTCCTATCGAAATGCACACCCATAACGATCTAGGAATGGCTACTGCTAATGCTCTTGCAGGTGTCCAAGCAGGAGCGCGATCGCTAAATACCACTGTGAACGGTTTAGGCGAGCGGGCAGGTAATGCGGCTCTAGAAGAAGTGGTGATGGCACTCAAACAAATTCATGGTATCGATTTGGGGATTGAAACCCGTTGTTTCTGGGAACTCTCGCAATTAGTTGCCTCAGCTTCCCAAAATCCTGTGCCACCTTGGAAAGCGATCGTTGGTAGCAATGCCTTTAGCCATGAATCAGGGATACATGCCGCAGGAGTTCTCCAAAATCCCAGTAGCTACGAGCCATTTAATCCCGATGAAGTGGGCGCGAAGCGTCATCTAGTCGCTGGCAAGCATTCAGGTCGCCATCTCGTATCGAATTTGCTTCAGCAGCAGGGTGTCGATCTCGCGAAGGAGAAAGCGCAATCAGTCTTAGATGCTGTGCGTCAGCGATCGATCCAAGTCAAGCGCAGTCTCACTTCCGAAGAATTACTCAACCTCGTGCGATCGGGGAGATTTGCCCATGCTGTATAACGATGTAGAACTTGACAGTCCTCCGACCTTTGAGATTGGTGAAAAGGTCAGAATTAAAAAGTTAATTCGCAATGATGGCACTTTCCCAGGAAAAGAGATTGGCGAAACTCTTGCTAAAAAAGGAGAAGTTGGCTATGTGGTGAATATTGGGACTTTCCTCCAAAGCTCTTATATCTATTCTGTCCACTTTCTCTATACAGGGCATATCATCGGCTGTCGTCAAAAAGAATTAGAAATCGTCGAATAATTTGAGTAGGCGCAAAGCGCCCACTCAAATTTAATAATCATCAAGGAAAATTTTATGAAAGTCATGCTACGTCGGAATAACATCGGTCATCTTGTGGTTTATGTTGCTAAAAAAGATTTGGAAGAGGAAGTTGTTAAAGAAGAAGAAACCACTGAAGGCAAAGTGATGACGCTAGCAAATGGGTGGGAACTTGCTTTTAGCAATCTAGAGGAACCACTAAGTTTACCAAAAACTGTTGAGGCAAGAAGAATTGCTTAGCGATCGCTAAGCGTTGATATAATGCTTCTGGTATTTGCAAAACAAGGGTTTCAGCCATTTTTTTCTTGATAAAGTTAAATTTAATTTCTGCTAATTTCTACTAATGATTCACCTGTAGATAGAATTTCTAATGCTCTAGGTAAAGTAGCAGTTAGAATCTCTTTCAGTTGGGCATTGGATGTATTGCCAAATGTCAGCCAAATAATTTGTGGTGGCGATCCGAGGCGCTCAACTAGATCGACAAAAAACAATCAAAAAAAGATGCTCAATCTAGAAAAGATTTTAAAACAAGATAAGCAAATACGAGCAACGACAGGGCTAAACCGTCAAGCATTCGAAGCACTGTTACCAAGCTTTGAAGAAGCGTATCAGCAAATGCTCATGAAGAAGCATACTATGGCGAACATTAGGAGGCGGTAGAAAAGCAATATTGAGAAGCAGTGCAGACAAATTATTTTTCATCCTGTTGTTATTAGACGACAATTAACTTATCCAGTCGCGACAATTAACTAGACCGATTGAGAGAAGAGGAGAAAAAACGAAAGTACTAATTGTCATTTACCGAAAAGCGATCGCAAAATGAGATCCGC